>NC_012115.1:1640000-1676444 GCF_000021725.1 Nautilia profundicola AmH | reverse complement strand
TTCGTTCACATAGTGAATAAGTAGTGAATAACTGTTGAAATAGATGTGAAAGGAATAAATGAAAATACTCGGAATAGATCCTGGGACAATTAAATGTGGCTATGCAATAATTGAAACAAAACCGAAGCTTACATTAATTGATGCTGGTTTTATAAAAATTACGGAAAAAGAGCTTCAGTATCAGCTTTCACAATTAATAGAAGGTATCGATATGATTTATGATTCTTCAATAGATGAAGTTGCGATTGAGGATATTTTTTTCGCCTATAATCCCAAAACAGTATTAAAACTTGCGCAGTTTAGAGGCGCTCTTTCTCTTAGAATACTTCAGATACATGGTAATTTCAGCGAATATACACCTCTTCAGGTTAAAAGGGCGGTTACTGGAAACGGAAAGGCTAAAAAAGAGCAGGTGGCTTTTATGGTTAAGCGTATTTTGGGAATTAAAGGAGATATAAAACCTCTTGATATTACAGACGCCATTGCTGTTGCAATAACTCATTCGCAGAGGGTCAAATGTTAGAGATTACTGATATTATAGGAATAATTGCTTTTGCTATAAGTGGATTTATTGTAGGGGTAAGAAACAGGTTAGATCTTTTGGGTATTACCATCAGTGCTTTTTTAACGGCTCTTGGAGGCGGTATAATAAGAGATGTTTTGGCTGATAGACATATATATTCATTTACCGATATTATTCCTGGAAGCATTGTCTTAGGCGTTTTAATAGTAGGAATATATTTTAAGTTACACGAGTATGATTTTGAAAATAAAGACCTATTTTTAATAAGTGATTCAATAGGACTGGTTTCTTTTTCAATTTCAGGAAGTATTGTTGCTATAAATTCAGGATTTAATATTTATGGTGTGGTGTTTTTAGCGTTAATTACCGCTGTTGGCGGTGGTATGATAAGGGATATTTTAATAAATAAAATACCGTTTATTTTAAAAGAAAACTTTTATGGGAGTGTAAGCATATTTGTAAGTGTTTTTTTATATGTTTTTGGTATTTCTGACCAAATGATTATATTAATTTTAATTATAGGAGTGATAATAAGGATAATTGCGCATAAGAAAAATTGGAAATTACCTACTTTTTGATGTATAATTAATATACAAAATTAAAAGGAGACGGTATGAAAGTAGGAGATTTAGTAATTGTTGCTACTCTTGGAGAAATTAAAGCATATAAAGCTAACCCAAGAACTCCGGAAGCGGAAGCAGGGCTTAAACCTAATGAGGTAAAACTTGATTTAATAACTGCTATTGATATTGTTCAGGCTCATAAAAAAGTTCAGGATTTGGTAACAGGAATTGAAGGCGCTAATAAACCAGGATTTTTAAACAGGGCTTTCAGCGGTGAAAATCATAATTTAAAAGCAGAAATATATAAAGAAGCTGTAAAAGCAGTAGCTGAAGATATAGATATGTTAATAGAACAGTATGGTGAAAAAAAAGTGTTTTTATCACTTCCTAAACCTATAGCAAACGATGTTTTATCTTATTTAAAAAATAGTTCTAAAATTTATAGATTAGTGGAAAAAGATTTATTGAAAATTGACAAAAATAAATTAATAGACGAGTTTAAGCCGGAAATTTTAAAATAAATTAAAAGAGAAGAGCTATTTCAGCTCTTCTATATCAAAAGGTTTAGAAAAGTGATATCCTTGTGAAGCATCCACATCTAAATGAAGAAGTTCTATATATAGTTCCTCATTTTCAACAAACTCTGCAATTGTTTCAAAATTAAACTCTTTTGCGATTTCTACAATCTTTTTAAGAAGCTTTTTTAATTTTTCATCATTGATAATATCTTTAACGAGTGTTCCATCAATTTTAATTGTATTAATTGGAAGGTTTTTAATTAAATATACAAAATTGGAATATCCGCTACCAAAATCGTCAATAGCGATTTTTACTCCCATTTTTGAGAGTTGATGAATGATCTCATTTATTTTTTTATCTGAAATCATTTCCTCATCTTCCAATAATTCTATAGTTAATTTTTCTGCCACGTTATATTTTTCTATTTTCTTAATAAGGTATTTTATAAATTGTTCGTTTTTTAAGTCTCTTAATGAAAGATTTATTGAAAAATTATATGGAAGTTTTGAAAACTTCTTAAAACATTTTTCTATTATTATTTTTTGCAATGTTTCATATTGATGGGTTTTTTTAGCTATTTCTAAAAAATAATATGGTGTAAATATTTTTCCTTCATGTTTTATTCTCATTAAACATTCATATTTTTTTATTTTTTTTGTTTTATTGTCTATTATTGCTTGAATATAAGGAATAACATTATTATTTTCTATGGCTTCGTTTATAATTTTTTTCCATTTTAAATTTTCTTCAAATTCTTTTAGTATAGGAAGATTTTTATTGTAAACTATAATCTGTTTCTTTCTTTTTTTGGCGTATTTTAATGCTGTGTCCGCTTGTGCGAGAGTTTCACCAATACCTACTGTAATATTTATTTTAATTTCATCATTACCGATTTTAAATTTTTTATTTTTTAATTTATTTATAATTTCTGTTGCTTTGTGTTTTAATTTTGCTGGCTTATCATCAATTATTGCGTACTCATCTGCTGAAAGTTTATATGTTTTATCAATACTGTTTAAAAACTCTCCAAACTCTTTTATCAGTTTATCACCTTCATTAACACCGAAAAAGTCGTTTATTTCCTTGAAGTCATCAATATTTATAATTGCAATATACTTATCTTTAAAATCGTTAATAAGTTTTTCTCTATTTGGTAGATTTGTTAAATTGTCGGTAAACATATTTTTAGTAAGTTCGTCTGTTTTTCTAATTACTTCATTCATTAAGTTTTTGTTTAAATGTTCAAGGAGAATGCTTTTTTCTTGTAGTTTACGTTCAAATTCATCTATAATGGACTTTATAATCCCATTTTCTCTTCTAACTATAAAAATCGTAATTAAGAAAATAACCAAATAAAGAGCAATATAAAAAATTACAAGTTTTTTTATTTCTTGTTTAAACATTGCTTCTTTTTTTGATAAAACGTTATCAATATCATCTATGAAAACACTTGTAAAAATAAGCCAGTTCCATGGTTTATATAATTTTACATAAGAAATTTTGGGTCTTATAATCTTGTCTGAATATTTGTAAAACCAATAACTAACAAAGCCTTCACCGGTCGTATTTGCAATTTTAAGGTATTCTTTTCTATAAAGTTTACCTTTTGCGTCTTTTTTATCATCACTTAATAGTTTTCCTACCATTGAAGGTTTAACCGGAAGAGCCACAACTTTGGCGAAATTTTTTCCGCCTTTGTAATTTAGAATTTCAGCTACTGAAATATACCCGTTGTTTTTCGGCCCGAATCTGATATTGTAAATTACTTGAATAATTCTATTTTTTACAAATTTATCAATAATAGCTTGATATGTGAAAGTTGTAAGTAAAAAATTGTTAAAAATATGTTGATAGGTGATTTTAGTGCCTTTTGGTGTTTTATGAATAAAATAATCGCTGTTTTTATTTTCTTTTAATAGTTTTTTTATTAAATTCATTCTTTTTGTTTTATTATAATCGGATGTTTTTGTATATATCAAATTGGCATTTAAGTCACTAAGTGTAAAAGACATACATTCGTGCTGATTATCTAATTGAGATAATATGGGAAAATATTTATTTTTTGCTGAAAGTTCTAAAATTTTTGCGGAAGTTATATTTACTGTTTTTAATTCATCTTTAACGTTTTGAGTTTTAGCAGTTCTTAATGTTTCGATAAGGTTAATAATATTATTAACCTGATGTTTCATCATGTTTTTTTGATTTTCTATGTAGTTATTTTTTATCATATCAATTTCGCTTTGATATTTTTCATATATGATGATATAAGTAATAAGGAAAGAAAAAATTGTAATGAATGTAAGAATTATAAAGATAGAAAAAGTATTATGTTTGAGTATTTTCCCTTTTAGGTTTTCAATTTTACTCATTACTCATTTTTTCCTTGGCAACTCTATCAAGAATTCCGTTTATAAAACTTTTGGCTTTATCTTCGGAGAAATTTTTAGCAATTTTTACTGCTTCATCTATAACAATTTGATAAGGAGTGTCAGTATACAGTATTTCATAAATACCCACTCTTAAGATTTGTTTGTCAACTTTATCAAGCCTTTCGAAATCCCAGTCAATAAGATGATTTTTTATTATTTCGTCAATTTTGTCAATATGTTCTGATACGCCTTTTAAAAGTTTTTTTGCAAATTCAGCTTTTGAACCTTTGACTTTTTTATCTTTTAATATTTCATCAAACTGTTCAATTGCCTGATCATTTCCCATTTCTTGTGCATAAAGGGTTTGAATTACCGCTTCTCTTGCGTGTGTTATAGTAGCCATTAAAGTTCCTTATATAAATTAATCATTTCTATTAAACCGAGCATTGCCTCGAAACCTTTGTTTCCGGCTTTTGTTCCGGCTCTTTCAATTGCTTGCTCTATAGTATCAGTAGTCAAAAGGCCGAATGTAACCGGAATATCAGCCTGAAGAGTGGTATTTGCTATACCTTTTGTGGCTTCAGCAGCTACATAATCAAAATGAGGTGTAGCTCCTCTAATCACCGCTCCGACACAAACAATCCCGTCATATTTGCCTGTTTTTATAGCTCTTTTTAGCCCGAAAGGAAGTTCAAATGCTCCAGGAACCAAAATAAGCTCAATATTTTCTTCTTTACCACCGTTTCTTAAAAATGCATCTTTTGCACCTTCTACCAATCTATCTGTAATTAAGTGATTAAATCTGCTTGCAATAATAGCTATTTTTTCATTTCCTTTTAATTGTAAATTACCTTCTATCGTTTTCATTAGTTCTCCTTAGCATTTATTTATACAATCTATTTCTTTAAGCGTTTTTTCCAAAGTTTCCGGAGTTATCATATTAGGACCGTCACTTAATGCTTCATCCGGATTATAGTGTGTTTCAAAGAAAAATCCGTCTATACCTACAGCAGCAGCCGCACGGCTTAAAACAGGTACGTATTCTCTTTTTCCACTGCTTTTGCCTCCTGCTCCGCCAGGCATCTGAACCGCATGTGTTGCGTCGAAAATTACAGGAGCATATTCTCTCATTATATAAAGACTTCTCATATCTACTACAAGGTTTCCGTATCCGAACGTCGTACCTCTTTCAGTAAGCCACACTTTGTGTTTTAGGGAGTTTTCGTAAGTTGCTTCGTTACATCCTCTTGTTTGTAACACTTTAAGAACCGAATATTTCATATCGGCAGGATTCATAAACTGCCCTTTTTTAATATTTACTACTTTATCTGTTTTTGCAGCTTCCACCAAAAGATCAGTCTGTCTGCACAAAAATGCCGGAATCTGAAGTACGTCTACTACCTCAGCGGCTTTTTTAACTTGCCATGTTTCATGTACGTCTGTTAAAAGTTTGTAACCGAATTTTTCTTTTACTTCATTTAATATTTCCAAACCTTTATCAATCCCAGGGCCTCTGTAACTGTTTAATGATGTTCTGTTTGCTTTGTCGTAACTTGCTTTGAAATAAAAATCGTATTTTTCATTGTACGGTTTTAAATATTCTGCAATTTTGAAAATCTGTTCCCTGCTTTCGATAACACATGGCCCGGCAATCAATATCATTTTTAACCTTTTGATTTTTATTAAAATTATATCAGATATTTTTAATTTAACATTTAATGCTATAATACTTGAAAAAGAAAGATTGGAAAAATGCATAAAAACAAATCGAAACTTATACCGAAGCTAATAATAGCCTTACCGGTAATTTCGGTTTTAATTTCTATTATATTAATTAGCATCGGAACAATTTATACGATAAAACATACTTTCGAGAAAGAACTTAAACAGACTGAAGAAGAATTTTTTAAAAACTTAAAATATACAACTAAACAAAGAATTGATTTAACGTTTAATGTAATTGATGCGTTATATAAAAATCATACTTTAGATAAAAATAATACTGTTTTACTTATAAGAAATGTAATGGATAAATTCAGATGGCCGGATAACGGGTATATATTTATATTTGATTCTAAAGGAAATACGATTTATCATATAAATCATGCTTTTATAGGTCAAAATAGATGGAATATTGAAAGAAATGGCCAAAAAATCGTTCAAATGATAATAAATGCGGCTTTAAAACATCCTGAAGGGACTTTTGTTAAATATGCGGCTTATTTTCCCAATAAAAAATCTATGGAAAAAATATCATATGTAAAATATTATAAACCTTTAGACTTAGTTATAGGAACCGGAATATATTTGAATTATCTTGATAAGAATTTAATAGCAAAAAAACAGAAACAAAAAGAACTTTTAAATGATGTTATTAAAATAATTCTCTTAGTCTCTTTTATATCTATGATAATAACTATGTTTATTATGTACTTACTTTCTATAATAGTAAACAAACTTTTTAGAGTATACGATAAAACTATTCAATCGGAAAAACATAAACTGTTTATAAGGGCTAATTTCGATGCCCTTACAGGTCTTTGTAACAGAGAATGTTTTATGCAGAAATTAAAAGATGCTTATTATGATTCTATAAGAAATAATAAAAAATTTGCGGTTTTGTTTATTGATATAGACTATTTTAAACAAATTAATGATACTGATGGGCATAAAGTAGGTGATAAAGTTTTAAAAATATTGGCAGAAAGACTTAAAAAAAGTGTACGAAAAACAGATGTAGTTTCAAGGTTTGGTGGAGATGAATTTTTAGTTTTATTAAAAGATATCCATAGCATTGAAGATGTAATTATCTATACCCAAAGAATTTTAGAAGAAATTAAAAAAGAAATTGAAATAAACAGTAAGAAATACTATGTAACCGGTAGTATAGGAATAAGTATTTATCCTGATAATGGGGAAGATTTGGACAAACTTATTATTTATGCCGACATAGCAATGTATCAGTCCAAAAACGACGGAAAAGATAGGTTTAATTTTTATAATATTGATTATAATAAAAAAGCTGAAGATTATCTTTCTTTAAAACAAGAAATTATGCAGGGTCTTAAAAATAAAGAGTTTGAGATTTATTTTCAGCCCCAGTTTGATAAATTTGAATATTTATATGGCAGTGAAGTATTAGTACGTTGGAATCACCCTGATAAAGGATTTTTATACCCTGAAAAATTTATACCTTATGCTATTGAATTAGGATTAATTGACAAAATAGATTTATATGTGTTTGAAGAGGCTGTTAAAACGTATAAACATTGGTATGAAAAAGGTTACAATCCCGGTGTTCTTTCATGGAATGTAACAATGTGTCAGCTTCAGAAGAACGATTTTTTTTCTGAAATTAAAGAAATTATAAATAAATATAAAATTAATCCAGGTATTTTGAATCTTGAAATTACAGAAGAAAGTATTATGAAAAATCCTCAAATTTCAATAAAAATGTTAAACTTAATAAAAGAGTTAGGTATCAGTATAAGTGTTGATGATTTTGGAACTGGTTATTCTTCTTTAGCTTATTTAAAAAAATTACCAATAGATAAAATCAAAATCGATCAAAGTTTCATTTCCGATATCCCTTATAATAGGGATGATGTTATAATTACGAAAGCAATTATTAATTTAGGGAAAAACTTGGATTTAAAAGTTGTGGCTGAAGGTGTCAAAACTAAAATTCAAAGACAGTTTGTAATAGATAAAGGCTGTGACTTTATTCAAGGCGAATATTATTCTATGCCTATTGATAAAAATCATTTTGAAGAAAAGTATTTAAAGGTTATTTATGGTAGTGAGCAAATATAGTGCGAGTGGAAATGATTTTGTTATATTTCACGCATTTTTGAAAAAAGACAGGAGCGAAATAGCTAAGATTTTATGTGACAGACAAAACGGAGTAGGTGCTGACGGACTTATCGTTATACTTCCTCATGAACAATATGATTTTGAATGGCAGTTTTACAATGCTGACGGAAGTGAAGCAGAAATGTGTGGTAACGGGAGCAGGGCGGCCGCTCATTATGCATATGTTAACGAATTGGCTCCAAAAAAAATGCAATTTTTGACAATTGCAGGAGTTATTGAAGCTGAGGTTGACGGTGATATTGTTGAGTCGCAGTTAACCGAACATAAAATAATCAAAGAAGTAGGGGAATGGAAACTGTTTGATACCGGAGTTCCACATTTAGTGAAAATTGATGATATTAATAGTTTTAATATCGAAGAAGCCAGAAAACTAAGATATGAACATAATGCAAACGTAAACGTTGCCGAAGTAAAAGACGGTAATTTATACGTACGTACATATGAAAGAGGTGTTGAGGATGAGACACTTGCCTGCGGTACCGGAATGTGTGCGAGTTTTCTTTTTGCGCGTGAACAGGGATTAGTGGGTAATGAAGTAACAGTTTACCCTAAAAGCGGCGAAGAACTTCATATAAAACTTAAAAACAACAGACTTTATTTCAAAGGTAAAGTAAAAAACACTTTTATCACTACATTTAACGTTACATAAAGTAACATATTTTAATAAAAGATAAAAATACTCTTTTTTATTTCTTTCTTTTCTGTTATACTTCAATAAAAAAAGGATTAATTATGCCAACATTAACAAAATTAAAAGGTAACGACGTAGCGTTATACGGAAATCAAGTAAACGTAGGTGACAGTGCACCTGTTGTAACATTACCAAACAGCGGTTTAGAAGAAGTAACTATTGGTGGAGCTCAGGATAAAGCTCAGCTTATTGTTGCAGTACCAAGTCTTGATACACCTGTATGTGCAATGGAGACAACAAAATTCAACAATCAGGCTGCTAACGTAGAAGGTGCTACTGTATATGTGGTATCTATGGATTTACCGTTTGCAGCAAAAAGATTCTGTTCAACTGAAGGAATTGAAAACCTACAGGTACTTAGTGACTTCAGAGATAAATGTTTCTCAGCTGCATACGGAACTTTAATTGCAGAAGGACCGCTTAGAGGACTAAGTGCGAGAGCAATTTTTGTAATTGGAAAAGACGGAAAAGTTGTTTACAAAGAATTGGTAGAAGAAATTACTGCTGAGCCTGATTATGAAGCTGCACTTGCTGCTTTAAAAGAAGCGGCAGCTAAATAATTTTTTCCTCTCTCCTTTTCATTATCAATCTACTTTTTTAAACTTAATTTATTTACTTGACTTAATTTATTACACTTGCAATAATTGCATAATCAATTGAAAGGATTTTCATGCAATATAATAAAGAAACATCAGTAGGTTATGCATTAACTACTACTTTAAATTTGCTTAGGAAAAATTTCAATAGAGAAATTAAGAATTTCGATTTAAGTTCTGAACAATATGGAGTTTTAAAGTTGGTTTCTGAAGCAAAAAAACTCACTCCTACACAAATTTCCGAACTTTTAAATAGAGATAAAGCTACTATAACAAGAATTATAAAATCGCTTGGCAGCAAAAAATTGATAAAAAAAGAAAATATAAATAATAGATCTTTTTATATTAAATTAACCAAAAACGGAAAAGATATGCTTCAAAAAGCAGATGAAATTGCTCTAAAATACCATAAAATGATAATGGAAAAAGTAGGTGAAGAAGATATAAAACATATGTTGGAAACATTAAAAAAAATAAGAGAAATATTTTAAAGGTTTTAAATGAAAAAAATATTATTTGTTTTAAGTTTAATTATATCATTACATTCTGAAGTAATTGATAAAATAATCGCAACAGTTAACAATATTCCAATAACATCATATGAAGTTGATAAACTTGCTTCAAGTCTTAAAATTTCTAAAGATAAAGCTCTTCAATATCTTTTAGATCAGAAATTGATTCAAAGTGAAATTCAAAAAAGAGGTATTGACGTAGATGATTTTGAAATTGAAAACGCAATGGAAAAAATTGCTAAACAAAACGGTTTAAGCCTTTTCGAATTTAAAAATATTTTAATGCAAAAAGGGCAATATCAACAATTGAGAAATAAAATAAAGGATGATTTATTAAAAGAAAAATTATTTAATCAGATTGTGCAAACGAAACTTAAAATATCACAAGATGAGCTGAAAAATTTTTATGAAAATAATAAAGATCAGTTCAAAATCTTTTCTACTGTTCAAGTAACAAAATATACAGCAAATAATAAAAAAAGTTTAAATGAGATTAAAAAGAATCCATTAGCAAATGCTAATGTAAAAACTGAAACTAAAGTTTACAGTTATAACGAGCTTCCTTTGGGACTGTTATTTTTATTTAAACAGACGAAAGTAGGGGAATTTACGCCAATAATTAATGACGGTTTGGCTTACAGTATGTATTATGTGGCGAGAAAAGACGGAAGTGTTTATATACCTTTTGAAAAGGTAAAAAATGCAATAGCGAATAAATTGGCTGCTCAGAAGAGGGAAATGATTTTGAAAGACTATTTTAATAAATTAAAAAACAGGGCTTATATAAAGTTTTATAATTAAATCTTACAAGATTTATTTTCAATATTTCCTTCTATTTTTTTAAAACCGTTTTCATAAATCCAGATTTCAAAATCAATATTTTCTTTTTTCAGTATCTCTTTTATTTTTTCTTTTTCTTTTGTAAGAATAGATACTCCACAGTCTTCAAATATCTCATCAGGAGTAGGTATTGATTTTATATTATATTGTTTTAAAATTTTTTCCGCTTTAAGTCCAGTCGGTATATCTTCAAAATGAAAATAATAATAAGTGCTTAAATCATCTGTAAATTTGTAAATTATTTCTTTTAAATGTAGTCTTATTCCCGCTGGTAAATATTTAATTTCCGCCATTTTATTTCCTTACTTATTGATTTCTTTTTCTCTTAACTGCCCGCATGCTGCTGAAATATCCATGCCTTTACTTTTTCTGATTGTACACATTATCCCTTTGTTGATCAGATAATCCTGAAACTTTTTCATAGTTGCATCATCCGGTCTTTTGAAATTTGTTCCCGGATATGGGTTGAAATATATTAAGTTAACTTTACTTGGAATCCCGTTTAACAGTTTTACGAGTTTTTTTGCAGATTCTATATCGTCGTTAACGTCTTTTATTACAAGATATTCAAACATTACTTTTTTTCTTTTATCAATTGGAAATTCTCTGATTGCATCTATTACACTTTCGATGTTGTATGCTTTGTTCAGAGGAATCAACTGCTCTCTTAATTCATCATCCACCGCATGTAATGAAATAGCTAAATTTACACCTAAGTTTTCATTTCCTAATCTTTTAATTTTTGGTGCAATTCCTGAAGTGGATACGGTCTGTCTTCTTGGGGATATATTCATACCGTCTGGATTTGCGAGAATTTTAATAGCTTTAACTAACGCATCGTAATTATCAAGTGGTTCACCCATTCCCATATATACTACATTTAATGCTTTGTTTTCATCAAAGTTCTTAAATTTTTTCATCCACCACACCTGTGCTACAATCTCTCCGGCACTTAGATTTCTTACAAATCCCCCTTTTGCTGTCAGACAAAAAGCACATCCCACTTTACAGCCAACCTGTGTAGAAACACAAACTGTATATTTGGCTTCTTTAATTTTACCATCTTTAATCTCTTCATCTTTCATTTTAATAAGTACTGTCTCAACCGTATGGTTATCGTGCATTTTAAATAAAAATTTTTCAGTTCCGTCTGTTGCTATTTCATGGTTTATGAGTTCTAATGGATTAATTATAAATTCTTTTTTTAATTTTGCTTTTAGATCTTTTGGTATGTTTTTCATCTCTTCAAAATCATCTACGTACTTTCTGTATACCCATTGATACAGCTGCTTTGTTCTGAATTTCGGCTGGATACCAAACTCCATCAATTCTTCCGGAAGATAATCCATAAAGATTTTTTTATCCATTTTTTTCCTTTATTATTATTCTTTTATCTATCAATCTTTGTATTAAAAGATCTTTTGCTTTTGATATATTTGTTATGTAATCTTCATGTGCGTTATTATTGCAGTAATTCGTAACTACAAAAATTCCAAGAGTTGGTATTTCAAATTCTTTAGCCACGCTCATAACACTGTAAAACTCCATATTTTCAATATCAATGTTTAGTTTTAAATATTTTTTCGCCACTTCTGCATTTGTTGTAATATAGTTTGAAGAATTTACTATTGTTTCACGGGAAACATCATTTGAAAAACTTATGATGTTATCTAATGGCGTATAGCAGTTTTTTTCAACAAAGCATTGTTCGATATTAGATGCACTAGTTGTTTCAACAATGTCAAATATATTTTTTTTTCCATAACTTCCTGCAGTTCCAATAAAAATTAAATAATCTGGTTTGTCAAATAAACATATTCTTGTTAAATTTATTGCCGAATTAATTAATCCAATTCCTATAGGTTCTGCAAAATCAAATAATTCTGTTTTCCCTGCAGATATTATTTTTATATTTTTCATTGTAACCTTTTTTGTTTCACGTGAATCATTTACAGTTTAATTCTATTTTATATTTTAAAGTAATGTTTGTAGGTTTGGTAATTATTTTATCCTCATCAGGTGTTAAAAAAATAATCTTTTTTATCTTACATGATTTATAAATATGTTTTGTTTTGTTTATTATACGATATTGGATTTTATCAAAATCTACTTTGGTATATTTAACAGTTTGAAATTTTGCATCATCCGGGGCATAAAATTCATTATCAAGCCACATGTTTATTTGGTCAATATTGCCGTAAAGAATATATCCGTCTTTTGTTTTGATAAAAGGAAAAGGAAATGTTAATCCTTCTTTTTTGGTAATGATTTTTATTGCTTCATTTTTTGGAACAACATATTGAGTATAAACTTTAGTATATTCAACTTCAAATGCATTAAGATATATAAAAGATAATATTAATAAAAAACTTCTCAATTTTTAATTCTCCTGTTTCAATTTATTCTTACACTGATATTATTCTTATGAAGATACTGTTTTAAATCCATTATATCTATTTCTTTAAAGTGAAAAATACTTGCAGCAAGTGCTGCATCGGCAGAATGTTCAAACACTTCTTTAAAGTGTTCCATTTTACCAGCGCCTCCACTCGCTATTACTGGTACATGCACAAGTTTTGAAATAATTTCAGTTATTTCAATATCAAAACCGGCTTTTGTACCGTCTGTATCCATTGATGTTAACAATATTTCTCCTGCACCTCTGTCGACAACTTCTTTTGCCCATTCAATCGCATCAAGACCTGTATCCTCTCTTCCTCCTTTTATAAACACATGCCATTTATTTGGGGCAATCTTTTTAACATCAATTGCAACAACTATACACTGACTACCAAATCTTTTACTTGATTTGTTAATAAAATCAGGATTTTTAACTGCGGCTGAATTTATTGAAACTTTATCACAGCCCACATTTAATAAATCGTAAATATCACTCAGTTCACTGATACCACCCCCGACTGTTAAAGGTATAAAAACTTCTTTGGCTACTTCTTTAACAATATCAACAATCGGTTTTCTTCCTTCATGGCTGGCTGTAATATCTAAAAAAGTAAGCTCATCTGCTCCTTCTTCATTGTATCTTATAGCAGCTTCAACAGGGTCTCCAGCATCGCGCAAACCTACGAAATTCACACCCTTAACAACTCTTCCGTCTTTTACATCAAGACAAGGAATAATACGTTTAGCAAAATATTCCATACAGGTCCTTTGTTTTTTATACATTTATATGTAGTATATCTTCTTATCTGTTTTTTGTTATAATTTTATCAAACTATTTACATTTAGTAAAAGGATATGATATAATCAAGGCAAAGAAAAAATTTGGACAAAATTTTTTAAAAGATAAACATTATTTAGAAAAAATCGTCCAAGCGATGCCCAAGACCGATAATATGGTAATTGAGATTGGGCCTGGCTTAGGCGATTTAACGGAAAAGCTGCTGGAAAAAAGAAGAGTAACAGCTTATGAAATTGATAAAGATTTATGTGAAATTTTGAAAAAAAAATTTCCAAATCTAAATTTAAAATGTGGTGATGTATTAGAGTTTTGGCAAGAAACTCTGGAAAATGAAAAGTATGATTTGATTGCAAATTTACCTTATTATATTGCAACGAACATTATTTTAAAAGCATTAAAAGATAAAAATGCAAAAAACATACTTGTTTTAATTCAAAAGGAAGTTGCGGATAAATTTTCTGCAAAAGCGGGGGATAAAAATTATTCATCTTTAGCAATACTTGCGCAAAGTGTAGCTAAAGTGAAAAAACTGTTTGATATACCGCCGGGAGCATTTGTTCCGGCTCCTAAGGTAACAAGCAGTGTAATACTTTTTGAAAAATTTGAAAACTCTTTTGATGAGGAGTTTGCAAAATTTTTAAAAGTCGCTTTTGCTAATCCAAGAAAAACACTTAAAAAAAACTTATCCGCAAAATACAAAAATTTTAATCCTGAGGATTTTGGACTTGCCAAAAATATAAGACCTCATCAAATTGACGGCTCTACTTTTTTCCAGCTCTTTTCTAATGTGCGCTAGGCTTAAAGAAAGGAGATTATATGGAAGAAAAAAATCAAAAAGCCGTTGTTAAATCAAAAAAACCTGTACAACAAAAAAAAGTAGATCCTAAAAATTTTGTATGGTTTAAAGATTTAAATAAAGCATTTAATGAAAATGAGAAAATACAACAAGCAAGACTTAATTCACATACAAAAATTGATAATAATGCAAAAGGGTGGGTTAGATTTACACCTCTTGGGGGACTTGATGAAATCGGTGGAAACTGTGCTGTACTTGAAACGGAAAACAGTGCAATTATTATCGACTGCGGGATGAGCTTCCCTAATGAAGATATGCACGGGGTTGATATATTAATACCTGATTTTAGTTATCTAAGAGAAATCCGACATAAAATTAAAGGTCTTATTATTACGCACGGACATGAGGACCATATCGGGGCGGTGCCGTATCTCTTTAAAGAGATGCAGTTTCCAATCTACGGTACGAGTTTACCTCTTGCAATGATAGAAAATAAATTTAAAGAGCATAAATTATTACAATACAAAAGTTATTTCAGAAGTGTTAAAAAACGCCATCCTATTCAAATAGGAGATTTTAAAATAGAGTGGATTCATATGACTCACTCAATTATCGACAGCTCGTCGCTTGCAATTCAGACACCTGTGGGAACTATAATCCATACGGGTGATTTCAAGATTGACCACACACCTATTGACGGATACGCACCTGATTTACATAGATTTGCATATTACGGAGAAAAAGGTGTTTTAGCGCTTTTCAGTGATTCAACAAACTCGTATAAACCGGGAGTTACCCCAAGTGAAAGTGTTGTAGGGAAAACGTTTGACGATCTGTTTTTAAGAACAAAAGGAAGAGTAATAATGTCGACGTTCTCTTCAAACATTCACAGGGTGTATCAAGCAATTGCAACAGGTATCAAATACGGAAGAAAAGTTTGTATTATCGGTAGAAGTATGGAACAAAACCTAAATGTAGCGATGGATCTCGGGTATATCAAACTTCCTCGCGATATATTCATAGACCCGTACGAAATTGGAAAATATGAAGACAGCGAAATTTTAATCGTTACAACGGGAAGCCAGGGTGAGAGCATGAGTGCTCTTTACAGAATGGCTATTGATGAGCACAGACACGTAAAAATTAAAGAGGGCGATCAGATTATCATTTCGGCTAAAGCCATTCCGGGGAATGAACCGACTGTATCACAGCTTATTAACTTCTTAATGAAAAAAGGCGCAAAAGTTGCGTATCAGGATTTCAGTGAAATTCACGTTTCAGGTCACGCGGCTCAGGAAGAACAAAAACTGATGCTAAGACTTGTAAAACCTAAATATTTCTTCCCTGTGCACGGTGAGTATAATCACCTTATGAAACATAGAGAAACTGCAATGAGCATAGGGATGAGCGAAAATAATATATTTGTTATGGAAGATGGTGAGCAGTGGGAAATTACACCTAAGAGAGTCAGAAAAGTTAAATCAGTAAAAGTAGGTAAAATCTATATCGATAATCAAATCAATGAAAAAATCGAAACGGATATAGTACTTGACAGACAAAAACTCGCAAACGAAGGTATTATAATGATAGTTGCGCAGGTGGATAAACAGAAGAAAAAACTTCTTTCACGTCCTCGCGTAACTACATACGGAATTATTGCGGACAAAGAAGACAAAAACTTTGCAAAAGAGATGGAGGATATTTTAGTAAACTACATCGATCATGCAAAAGATTACGTATACGAAAAAACAAGAATTTTTGAAAATGAACTCAGAAACGTAATCAGAAAACACGTATTTAGAAAAACAAAAAAATACCCTACTATAGTTCCGATTGTTTACTTTATGTAAACTCTCCCTTTTCTTAACTTTTCCTTAAAAATTTGCTATAATATTAATAAATATATAAGTTTTAAGGAGGCAGTATGTCTGAAAAAGAAAACAAAATCGAATATCCAAGAATGTGGGGATTCAGAATAATAGGCGAAGATAAGGAAAAAATGCGTCAGGCCGTTAAAGAATGTATAAACAACCAGGAATGTAACGTGGAAGACAATAAATCCCACGGTAAATACCACTCTCAAAAATTCGAAGCTTACGTTACAAGCGAAGAGGAAAGAAACGAGTTTTTCAAAAGACTTCAGGAACACAAGGATATCAAATTTGTTCTTTAATCTCTTTTTTTCTACTTTATAACTTATGATAAAATTACATAAAAAAGGCTACCTATGATTACTCTGAACACTCCTATAGATATGCATCTTCATCTGCGTGAAGGTAAGATGCTTCGTGACGTAATCCCTTATACCTATAATCAGTTTGCGGCGGCTGTTGTTATGCCGAACCTCGTACCTCCTGTGGATAACAAAGAAAGACTTGAAAGCTACAGGGATGAGATACTGCAAAACAGTGAAAACTTCACGCCTCTTATGAATGTGTTTATGAGAGAATATACAAAAGAAGAACTTGAAGATTTAAAAAACGATATTTTTGCTATTAAACTTTATCCGGCGGGTATAACTACAAATAGCGAAGCAGGAGTAAAATCGATAGAAAACGTATATCCTGTACTTGAGATTATGCAAGAACTCGGTATTCCTCTTTCAGTGCACGGTGAAACAAACGGATTTGTACTTGACAGGGAGAGGGAATTTGCCGTAGTTTATGAAAAACTCGCACGTGATTTTCCAAACCTTAAAATAATAATGGAGCATATATCAACATATAACCTTGTAGATCTTTTGGATAAGCATGATAATTTATACGCAACTGTCACACTCCATCATCTTCTTTTAACGCTTGACGATCTTATTGGAGGTGCGTTAAATCCGCATAACTTCTGCAAGCCCGTGGTTAAAACACCAAAAGACAGGGATGCTCTTCAGGAGATTGTACGTTCAGGCCATAAAAAAGTAATGTTCGGAAGCGACAGTGCTCCTCATTCGATAGAAAACAAACTTAAAGGTGCGGCAGGGCTTTTCAGTGCACCTGTGATTCTTCCCGCACTTGCTGAATTTTTTGACGGTGACAATGATACGTTCCAAAAATTCATCAGTGATAACGCAAGAGAAAACTTTGATTTAAACATTCCTGAAAAAGAAGTGGTACTTGTGGAAGAAGAGTATATTGCTCCTCAGATGGTAGGGGAAGTTAAACCGATGTTTGCAGGTAAAAGATTTTCTTATAGCGTAAAAAATTTCTAAAAAATTTTTCTTCTCTTTTTTTCCCTAAAATAGGACAAAAAACTCTTATTAAGACAAAAATACTCCCGAAATCGCGGCATTTTTTAAGCGTTAATTAAGAAAAAAGGATATATAATTCTTATTATTGAACAAAAATTCAGGAGTAAAAATGAAAAAAGTAATCAAGCGTGACGGCTCCGTACAAAACTATTTCCCATATAAAATCGAAGATGCGATAAAAAAAGCTTTTGAAGCGACAAACGTATCGTACGATCCACACGTTTTCGAAGAGGTGATCAAGCAGATACAAAAAATAGAAATGCCGGAAGTTGAATATATTCAGGATTTAATAGAGCATTCTTTATACAAACACGGCTATTTTGACGTAATGAAAAACTTTATGCTTTATAGACACCTGCATAAACTCCAAAGGGAAAACCTGCTTGACAGGGAGGCTACATACATCAACTGTAACACCACCATTGACGAATACATCTCAAAACAGGATTGGAGGATTAACGCAAACTCAAATACAGGCTATTCCCATGCAGGGCTTATAAATAATACAGCAGGTAAAGTAATTGCAAACTACTGGCTGGATAAAGTCTATTCTTCAGCCGAAGGAAAAGCACACAGAGACGGAGACTATCATATTCACGATCTTGACTGTCTGGCTCCATACTGTGCGGGGTGGAGTCTTAGAAATCTCCTTAACGAAGGTTTTAACGGTGTAAGAGGAAGGGTTGAAGCAAAGGCTCCCGCACATTTTAGAAGTGCGCTTGGGCAGATGGCGAATTTCCTGGGAATTCTTCAAAGTGAATGGGCCGGGGCTCAGGCATTCAGTAGTTTTGATACGTACCTGGCGCCGTATGTATTTAAAGACAAGCTCTCATACGATGAAATAAAAGAAGCGATTGAAAGTTTTGTATACAACCTAAACGTCCCGGCACGTTGGGGACAGAGTCCGTTTACGAATATTACCATTGACTTTACTGTGCCTGATGATTTGAAAGACCAGATTCCTACACGCAACAACAAACATCTTTTAGAGGGTGTTGAGGATGAAGAACTTTTAAAAAGACTACAAAAAAGAAACCCTAAAATCAAAAAACTGACCGACGCCACTTATAAAGATTTCGAGCCTGAAATGCAGGAAATCATTAAAGCGTTTTATGAGGTAATGACTCACGGGGACAGCGTAGGGCAGCCGTTTACGTTTCCGATTCCGACCGTAAATATTACGGAAGATTTCGACTGGGATTCTCCTGCGGCAAAGGCACTTTGGGAAAATACGGCAAGAATAGGAAGCAGTTATTTTCAAAACTTCATAGGAAGCCAGTATATAATCGATGAAAACGGCAACAGGGTAAGAAACCCGAACGCATACGAACCGGGAGCGGTCAGAAGTATGTGCTGCAGACTCCAGCTTGATTTGAGAGAACTTCTAAAAAGAGGGGGAGGACTTTTCGGTAGTGCGGAGATGACGGGAAGTATCGGAGTTGTAACGATAAATATGGCAAGACTCGGATATCTTTACAAAGGTGATAAAGAAGCACTGCTTGAAAGACTTGAAGATTTGATGGATTTAGCCAAATCAACGCTTGAGAAGAAACGTAAATTCGTTCAGGAAATGTACGATAGAGGCCTTTATCCTTATACAAAAAGATATCTTCCGGGATTTAATAACCACTTCTCAACAATCGGTGTAAACGGTATGAACGAAATGATCAGAAACTTTACGAATGACAGGGAAAATATTGCAAGTGAATGGGGAGTGGAATTTGCAAAAGAAATTCTTGATTTTATGAGAGAAAAACTTAAAAAATATCAGGAAGAAACAGGAAATCTTTATAACCTTGAAGCGACACCTGCGGAAGGTACCACTTACAGATTCGCAAAAGAAGACAAAAAAAGATTCCCTAATATGATTCAGGCGGGATTTGATGATGCACCTTATTATACGAACTCATCCCAGCTGCCTGCAGACTATACGGACGATCCTTTTGAAGCCCTTGAGCTTCAGGATGAGCTGCAGACAATGTATACGGGAGGTACGGTGCTTCATCTTTATATGAGTGAGAAATTAAGTTCACCCGAAGCTGCTAAAAACCTTGTGAAAAAGGCGATTACAAGATTCAGACTGCCTTATATTTCAATTACCCCTGTATTTTCGGTATGTCCGAAACACGGATATATTGCGGGTGAACACGAATACTGTCCTTACTGTGATGCGGAGCTGCTTGAAAAAATTGAAAACGGTGAAATAGATCTTGACGATTAAAATTTAAAAAGGAGAGAAAATGGAAGTAAAAGAACTAAATAAAACAGAAATCTTGGAAAAACTTAAAGACAAAAGAAAAAAATGCATGGTATACACAAGAGTAATGGGTTACCACAGACCGGTAGAGAGTTTCAATATTGGTAAAAAAGCAGAGCATAAAGAAAGAAAATATTTCAAAGAATGTTAGGTATATATTCTATTCAGAAGTTTTCTTCTCTTGATTTTCCCGGACGTCTTTGTGCGATTTTATGGTTTAGCGGCTGTAATATGCGCTGTCCGTACTGTTATAACAAAGACGTCGTATTTGGGGAAAAGCAGATAGAAGAAGACGAGGTGCTGGAATTTCTGAAAAAGCGTATAGGGCTGCTTGACGGTGTAAGTTTTACAGGCGGGGAAGCCACGCTTTATAAAAACATTATTCCTTTTAGCAGAAAAATAAAAGAGATGGGTTTTGAAATCAAGCTCGACACCAACGGATTGAATTTTGACGTTGTGAGAGAAATGGTTGAAGAGAATCTGGTTGATTATATTGCGCTTGATTTTAAAGCACCGCCCGAAAAGTTTGAGACGGTTACCAAAAACAAACATTTCGACAAATACGAAAAAACACTCGATTTTTTAATATCAAGCGATGTTGAATTTGAAGTGCGTACAACGATACATACCGACTTGCTCGATGAAAATGATATAAACGAAATAATTAAAATTCTTCACACTAAAGGCTACAAAGGCAAGTATTACCTTCAAAACTACTTCGAAACCGATAAAGAAACACTCGGTAATATCGGTCCTCAAAAAAGAAAACTTGACACTTCCAAAATATCAGACTTAATACCTGTAGAATTTAGGAATTTTTAGTATAATCAAACAAAAAGAGGATTTATGAGTCTGTTTGATTTGTATTATAAAGACTATGAAGAGTGGTTTGAAAAACACCGCAAAATCTATGAAGAAGAGCTTAAAACCGTAAAAACCCTTTTGCCAAGAGGCAGAGGGATGGAAGTGGGAGTCGGAAGCGGGAGGTTTGCCACGCCTCTTGGTATCAAATTCGGGATAGAACCGAGTCATAAAATGGCTGAAATTGCAAGAAGCAGAGGTATTGAAGTTGTTGAAACTACGGCTGAAAAGATGGATTTTGAGGATGAATTTGATTTTATATTGATGGTTACTACAATATGCTTTGTAAAAGATCCTGAAAAAACTATTTCTAATTGCTACAGAGCACTTAAAAAAGGCGGGTATCTTTTGGTTGCCTTTGTTGATCTGGATTCGCCTCTTGGCAGAATGTATGAAAAAAACAAAGCAAAATCTAAATTTTACGCACCTGCTACGTTTTTTACCAAAAACGATATAATAAACCTAATGAAAAAAGCCGGGTTTAATGATTTTGAATGCAAAGAAAACCTTTACGGTGATAGGCTTGATAGTCTTAAATTCGGAATAAACGACTGCAATGGCGGAGCTTTTAAAGTTGTAAAGGGGAAGAAGTGAATATTAAAGATATGCAGAGAATTATTTCAGACTTCAGGGATGAAAGGGATTGGAAACAGTTTCATACTCCAAAAAATTTAGCCGTATCGATTTCCATAGAAGCAGGGGAGTTACTTGAGCATTTTCAATGGAAAGAAGGGTGTGAAAATAAAAAAGATATTTCATATGAAATGGCTGATATATTAGCATATCTTCTTTTGCTTGCAGATGAATGTTCAATAGATCTTGAAAAAGCATTTTTGGAAAAAATGGAAATAAACAAAAAAAAATATCCCGCCAATAAAGTAAAAGGATCTTCCAAAAAGTATACAGCATATGAAAGTTAAAGAGTTTCTTAAATTAAATAATTTTGAATTTTTAAAAGACGAAAATACAAGCGAATCCGAATTTAGATCTTGGCAAAATTCCCTGCCGCATCTTCAAAAGGCTTTAGAAGGATTGGAAGAGTTTGATATTTATTTAGAATATCAGCTTCCCAATTCTCCTGAAAGAATAGATGTTGTAATAGTAGGAGAAAGTATAATATTTATCGAGCTTAAACAGTGGAGCAGGGAAAATATTGAAATAATAGATAAAAAAATGTTAAAAGTATTGGGAGAAGAAAAACTCAATCCCTATCTTCAGGTTAAAGGATATAAAGAGCATTTTTTACTTCATACAGATTTTAAAAGGGAAATAGTTCCTGTTGTATTTATGCATAATTTCGAAGGTGAAATATACGGTGAAAATATATTTTATAAAAATGAATATGAGAAACTAAATATTTTTCTAAAAGATAAACTGAGTAAACCATCAACATTCAAATATAACGTAATGCCGACAAAAAAACTTGTTGATGTGGTTAAAAATGTTAGAAAGTCCCTTAAACTTTCAACTCTTCAGCAGGAAGTGGCGTATAAAGCCATTAACTCATATAAGAATAAAAGAAATCTTTTAATCACAGGAATGCCTGGCAGTGGGAAAAGCGTACTTGCTTTGAGTCTGCATTTTTATTTTTTGGAAAAAAGCATCACTTCTTCATACATAACAAAAAATGCAACCCCGAGAGTGGTATATGAGTTTGCGTCCGAAGAGAACGCTTATAGGTTGTTGTTACACTCTCCAAATACTTTTAAACAAAGTAAAGTGGCTATTGTAGATGAAGCCCACAGGCTTACAAAAGAACAGATAAATAATATTATAAATGGTTCCGAATCAGCAATACTTTTTTATGACGATAGACAGATAGTTTCATGTGAAGATATTGGAAATGAAATTTATAACTATGTGGATGAGGTTGTAGAATTAACTGATCAATTCAGATGTAATTCTTCGGACGGGTATGTAAGATGGATAGATTCTTTGCTTTACGGAGAAGAAGGAAAAGTAAAGTTTTCATATGATTTTAGAGTGTTTGATGATATTGATGAATTTGTAAAAGCATGTGAGGAATATAATGCAAAAATTACTGCAGGATACTACTGGGAATGGAAAAGTAGGAAAAATAAAAACGCTTATGACATAGAAATAGGTAATCATAAATGGCAATGGAACATGCATGATGAAAAGAACTGGAAAAAGCAATTTTTATGGAGCGTGGATGAATCTCAAAAAGATAAAATCGGATGCATTCATACAGCCCAGGGAATGGAATTTGATTATGCGGGTGTAATAATTGGAGAAGATTTAAGATACGAAAACGGTAAAATTATTGCTGATGTTACAAAAAGAGCGAGTGATGATTTTACGGTAAAAGGCAGATGCGATTATGATAGAATTATCAAAAACACCTACAGAGTCCTTCTGACAAGAGGAATGAAAGGGTGTTTCGTTTACTGTATTGATGAAGGACTTAGGGAGTATTTGAAAAAGGGAATATCATGAGTAACAAATATACAATTAATTCACAAAATATTATTTTAAAAAAATATTGTGAAAAATTTTCTAAAAGCGAAGAAGAATTAAAAATTGAGGGTAATTTATTAAAATTGGGAAATGTAGATATAGATTTAATATCAGTAAATAAGTTGCTTTCTGTTCCAAGCAATGAAAGATTTAAAAATGGAAGTACTAAAATTTTTGTTTTGAATCTAGCGCCTGATACTAATTTAAAAGAAGTAGAGAATAATAATTTTAAAATTAGCAATACTTGTGTTAAAGCAGGATATTGTAGAGATGTTTGTGTAGGAGTTTCTGTTTCTGGACATCAGCAATATATAAAACAATTAATAAGATTAGGCTGTATATTTAATGACTTGTCAAATTTATTTCAAGAGATTGAAGATAAAATAAAATATTATAAATCTGAAAAACGATTTCAAAATATTGTTTTTAGATTAAACAATTTTTCTGATCTTCTTTGGGAAGAAATAGAAATAGATGATTATCAAAGAAAAGAAATAGAATATAAGTATCAAAATGTTTTTTTAAAAAAATTAAGTAATAAAAGTAAGCAAAATCATTATTCGAAGAAAAATATTTTTTCATATTTTCCCGAAATACTTTTTTACGATTACACAAAAATTCCTGAGAGATTTAAGAATTATCTAAAAGGTGATTTTCCAAGAAATTATTTTTTAACTTATTCTTATGATAAAAAAAATACTAAAGATTATCAGAATTTAATTAAATCAATCAATGGGAATATGGTTAAGATCCTTAAGAAAAATCTTCAAAAATTTTCAATTGCTTTTATAGTTGATAAAAAAGTCAAGATTAGTTTATTGAAACATAAATGTAAAATTGAAAATAAATATGAGTATATTGAACTTATTGACGGAGATTTGGATGATTGTAGGATTTTTGATTTAAAAAATCAAGATAGATTGGCAAAAATCGTACTTTTGGAGTATAACGCTAAAACGGGAATTAAAAAAGATAGTGAAGATGAAAAATATTATTTGGATTATAATGAGATAAAAGAAAAAATAGAAGAAATAAATGAGCAATTTAATAAGGCTTTCAATGATAGTTTACCAAAACACTAAATCCGGTTTTTTGGAAGACGTGTTAAGCGGTAGTATAGTAAACCTGCTTGAAACTCTAACGAAAGAAATTTTAAACGTAACCGTTTCTCCGTCGGAAAAGAGATCGTGGGAGAATTCGCTTAGCAAAATGTACATGGTATTAAACGCTTCTAAAATGGAAGATGATGTAATTGTTGCCATTGAATACCAAATTCCTGCGACTTCAAAAAGAATAGACTTTTTGGCTGTTTCGGATAAAAAACTTTTTATCGTAGAATTAAAACAGTGGGAAAGTATTGAAAAAACTTCCATGCCGAATATTGTAAAAACCTATCTTGGAAGGAAAGTAAGGGAAGTTGTTCATCCTTCGTATCAGGTATACAGTTATAAAAGATTTATTGAGGATTTTAATGAATTTGTAAGAAAAAATTTGGAAATAATACCTGTTGTTTTTATGCATAATATGTCAAAAAATAGTGATTTCTTGGATTACGATATTGTAGAAAAAACGGAAGTCTTTTTTAAAGAAGATACAAAAAAACTTGCAGAGTTTTTAGCTGTGAAAGCACCAAAAAAGGATATTTTGGAAAAAATAGACGCTTCCGCGCTTTCTCCGTCCAAATCACTTGTTGATGCAATTGTAAGTATGCTTGAAGGAAATGAAGAGTTTATACTTTTGGATGATCAGAGGGTTGTATTTGAAAAGGCTCTTAGTTTAAAACCTAAAAGCGTATTTATTGTAAAAGGAGGACCGGGAAGCGGAAAAAGCGTAGTGGCGGTTAATTTACTTGCCGAATTTTTAAAAAAAGGCAAAAACGTAAGATATGTAACCAAAAACCTTGCTCCAAGAGAAGTATACAAATCAAAATTAAAAGGTAAATTTAAAAACAAGGTAATAGATTCTTTATTTACATCATCAGGTAGTTTTACTACTACGCTTGAGAATGAGTTTGACGTTTTGATAGTGGACGAGGCTCACAGACTTAACGAAAAAAGCGGACTTTTCGCAAAAGGTGAAAATCAGATAAAAGAAATTATCAATTCTTCAAAAGTTTCAATATTTTTCATAGACGAAGATCAAAAGGTTACATTTAAAGATATCGGATCTGTGGATGAGATAAAAAAATGGGCAAATGAACTAGGAGCTAAAGTTTATGAGGATGAACTTACTTCTCAATTCAGATGTAACGGAAGTGACGGATATCTTGCCTGGCTTGACGATGTATTGGAGATTAAAAATACCGCAAATAAAACACTTGAGGGAATAGAATATGATTTTAGGGTGTTTGATGATGTCAATGAAATGTATGAAACATTGAATAAATATAAAAATTCAGCCATAGTTGCGGGATACTGCTGGGACTGGGTGAGTAAAAAAGAAGATGTTGACGATATAGTGATAGGAAATTTCAGTAAAAAATGGAATTTGGCTGATGACGGAGCACTTTGGATTATGAAAAATTCTTTAAATCAGATAGGATGTATTCATACTGTTCAGGGACTTGAAGTTGATTATATAGGCGTAATCATCGGGAATGACTTAAGATATGAAGATGGTATAATAACTGATCCGTCTAAAAGAGCAAAAACAGATAAATCTTTATCAGGATATAAAAAAATGCTTAAAGAAGATCCTTTAAAAGCAGAGGGAATGGCAGATCAAATTATAAAAAACACTTACAGAGTGCTTATGAGTAGAGGAATGAAAGGTTGTTTTGTGTATTGTGCGGATAAAAATTTAAAAGAATATTTAAGGAAAAGAATATGAAATTTTCAATAGTTTTTGACAATTACATAGCAAATGAAAAACTGGAGAGTTTTTGGGGGTTTTCGTGTGTAATCAATGACTATTTTCTTTTTGATACGGGAAGCAACGGGCGTGCACTTGTAAGAAACATAGCAAAAATGGGATTTGATATTAATGAGTTTAAATACCTTTTTATATCCCATCCTCATTGGGATCATATAGGCGGAATCGACAGTATTGTGGATGTAAACAGAAAAATGAGTCTGATACTACCTAATTCGCTCTCAAAACTTTATATAAAAGATCTAAAAACGCTTTCACGTGAAACAATTGTAGTGGACAGTAGTCCTAAGAAACTTTTTGGAAGTTTTTATACTACGGGTGTGATGGAGCCAATAGGAGAGCAGAGTCTTGTGATTGACGAGGGGGAATTCAGTGTGGTTGTAACAGGCTGTGCTCATCCCGGAATCGTAAATATTGTAAAAAGAGCAATAGAAATGCTGGGCAAACCTGTTTTATACGCATTGGGAGGTTTTCATCTTATGAGAAGCTCCGAAGCAGCGATAATTGAAACAATTAGCGAACTTAAAAATTTAGGAGTAGAATACGTTACTCCTACCCATTGCAGTGGAGATATTGCGATAGAAATGTTTAAAGAAGCATACGGGGAGAATTATATCCCGGGAGGAGTAGGAAGGGTGATAGAGTTTTGAAAAAGCTGATACTTTTTTTAGCCGTTTTTCTTTTTGCTAATCCTCTTTTTACCATTAACGAATACAGAAATGCCGTAAGGCTTAATCCTTTAGATGAGAATCCTTCTTTAACGCTTGCGGCTAAATGGCATGCAAAATATATTTATGCCAATAATGAAATTACTCATATACAAAGAAAATACGGAAGATATTTTAGTGGAAAAACACCTGCGGATAGAGCTATCTCATGCGGATATGAGAGCAGGTATGTGATAGAAAATCTTTCACGAGGTGAAAAGAGCTATAATGAATCCATAAAAGATCTATTCGGTGCGATATATCACAGGTTCGGGTTTTTAAATTTCAATATAAATGAAATAGGCTATTATAAGCTGAACGATATTTATGTTTACAATATGGGTAACAGTTTTATAAACAGAGCCTGTAAAATAAAAAGCGATTATAAAAGCGGATTTGCAGGGCTTTGCAGGGATAAAAACAAAATTATTCCAAAGGGCGTATATTATGACCAGATGAAAACAAATCCTCAGATGGTAACTTGGCCTTATGACGGAATGAAAAACACTCCCGCCGTATTTTATGAAGAAATTCCGGATCCTCTGCCTGAATATGGAGTATGCGGATATCCTGTAAGTATCAGTTTTAATCCGTACTATTATGAAAATAAAAAAATCAGTCTTATATCTTTTGAACTCTATAAAAACGGTAAAAAAGTGGAAAAAACCAAAATAATTACTTACAAAAACGATGTAAACCGTATGCTTAAAAAAACCCAGTTTGTACTTTTCCCGCTTGAAAGGCTCGAATACGGAGCTCATTATGATGTAAAGGCGGATTTCATAATAAACGGCAGGATGAAAAGTTTTGAGTGGGGGTTTGACGTCGAGGAAAAAAGAATACCGGTAATTACCGTAATCGGTACAAACGGAAAATATTTTATAAAATCAAATATCACATATTTGATCTATTTTAAACCTTTAAACTCTAACGATAGGCTTTCTGGGTTAAAATATGAATATATAAAGGGCTTAAAAATAAACAAAATAGGCTATAAAGACGCAAATACCATCTATTTAAACATTTCTGGATATCCTGGTAAAAAACTTAAAATCACTACAAAAAAAAGAAAAATTATTTTAGTTATAAAGGATTAAAATGAAAAAGGTTGTTTTTTTAATTTTAACAATATTGTTTATCGCAGGGTGTGCAAGTAAAGAAATAAACAACACAGATACAATTCAAATGCAAAAACAGGATGCCGAAAAGGCGTGGAGAGAATTAGATAATCAGTAGTTAATTTTTGGGTTTATGTCTTACACGTCTTAATTCTTTTTCAATGATATCGTCGTAAGCCCATTTTTTAAGTGTTTTTTCGATTACATCTTCCGGCAGCGAAGGTGTGTCGTACATTCCTTTTGCGGCTCTTTGTCTTTGTGCTTCATATAAGATTACGGCGTTTGCAACGGATACGTTAAGAGACTGGCTCATACCGTACATCGGGATTATTACTTTTTTATCCGCGTATTTTATACTTATATCGCTTGCGCCGTCCACTTCGTTACCGAGTACTATAAGAGTTGGTTTTGTATAATCTACTTCTCTGAAATCAACCGTTTCCTCATCAAGAAGGGTTACCACAACCTGATAACCTTCTTTTTTTATGTTTTTGTAAAACTCTTCAATATCTTCAACATATTCATGAAATATCCACTTATGTGCTCCCATTGTTATGTCATTGTTTAGTCTAACTTTTCTCTGATGTCTGTAATAAAGTTTACCTACATTTACAGCATCGCACGTTCTGACGATTGCCGAGAGGTTGTGAGATGAGAATACGTAATCCATAAACACTCTCAGGGTGTTTTGACGGGTATTTAGGATGTTTTTCATTTTTTCAAGACGCTCTTCGCTTACAAGATACAAGATTTTCCTTTTTGAATGGAATTATACTAATTTCTTTTAAACATACTCAAAAACAGCCCCCCAGCCGCAAGTATAACGATAACCGGTGTCGGGGCCAAATCATAAAAATAGCTTATCAGTATACCGCTAATAATAAATACGGCGGAGAGGAATGAGCTTAAAACGATCATCTGATAAAATTTTCTTGTAAATTTTTCCGCAATAAGAGGCGGAATGGTAAAAAGCGCCAGGATTAATATAATACCGATAGCCCGTACGCTCATTACAATCGTAAGGGAAGTTAATACTAAAAAATAGGTATACAATAAAGCCCCGTTTATTCCTCTGACTTTGAGAAACTCCATATCATAGCTCATTGCCAGAAATCTGTTGTAAAGAATGATAATTGATACTAAAAGCAGCAGATCTACACCGCTCATCATAAAAAGATCGCTTTTTTCAATTAAAAGTATGTTCCCGAAAAGATAACTGAGCGCGTCAGCATTATACCCCGGTGCCAGATTTAAAAATATAATACCCACACTCATTCCAAGCGCCCATATTACACCTATCAGACTGTCGGCCCGGTGTTTGTAATAGATCGTAATTACTGCAAGAAGCAGTGCCAAAAACAGTGTAAAAATAGTAGTCGAAAGTAGTATATTGACACCTAAAAATATACCGATTCCGATACCACCAAAACTTCCGTGAGCAATGCTTCCGGTAATTGAGGTTGCTTTGTTGATAACTATCAGGCTTCCTATAATTCCTATCGCAATGCTTATTAGTATCCCGGCATATATGGAGTTTCCTATTAAATCCCACACGTTTCATCCTTTAAAAATTCTATAAGTTCAACTTCACAGAAATGTTTATCTTTAGGGATATTTAGTTTAGGTCCCTCATGAATTACCGCTTTTTTGTTGATAAAGGCAATTTTGTCCACTTTTCTTAGAAGTATTTTTATATCATGGCTTACCACGACCCTTGTGATCTCAAGGTTTTCGATGAGGTCCAAAATCTCTTTTTGCCCAGTAGGGTCGATTGCACTTGTCGGCTCGTCCATTATTATTATTTTAGGTTCGCTTACAAGTGCCCTGGCAATAAGCACTTTTTGTCTCTGTCCCCCTGAAAGGTCTTTTATTTTTCTGTTTTTAAATTCTTCAATTTTCAGTGTTTTAAGTACTTCTTCGGCTTTTTCTATGTCTTTATTGTTGTAAAAAAACTTTCCCTTTTTTAGTCTTCCCTGAAGCACTATGTCAAATACCGTAATAGGAATATCAAGTGAAAAGTTTGTGTGCTGAGGTACATATCCTATAAGCTCGCTCACTTCCTGAGGCGATTTGCCGTATATTTTAATTTCTCCCTTAAAAGGCTTCAAAAATCCCAGTATCAGTTTCAAAAGAGTCGTTTTACCGCCTCCGTTAGGACCGATTATAGCCATAAATTCTTTGTCTTCAAGGCTGAAATTTATATTTTCAAGCACCGTTTCTTTGTCGTATTTAAAATAAAGGTTACTAACTTCAAGTGCTTTCATTTAAGCACCTCTGTGAGTTGATTTATGGTATCTTCCGGTCTTTCGTTTAAAGGCGATACGACAACCACTTTCGCACCTATTTTATCGGCTACTATTTTTGCGTATTTGGTAGGGAATTCAGGCGAAATTATTACCGTTTTTACGCCGTTTGCTTTTGCGAGTTTGATAATTTTGGCAAGGTATGCGAAACTCGGGGCTTTTCCTTCTTTTTGTATGGCGATTTGTTTAATGTGAAAATCTTTTGCGAAATAGTAAAATGAAGGATGAAACGTAATAAACGCTTTTTGGTGTATGTTTTTAAATCCTTTAACTTCAAGGTTTGCAAGCGTTTTAATATAGCTTTTGTAATTGTTTAGATAATATGCCCTGTTTGTCGGATCGCTATCAATCAATGTGTCAAGAACCGTTTTTGCCTGAAGCTGTAAGAGGGCTGGGCTTAGCCAGATATGCGGGTTGTTGGTTGTTTTGATAAGGTTTCCGAAATATAAGATTTTAATTTCAGGATTGATTTCTTGTATTTTAGAAAGATACTTTTTATCAAACGGCACACCTATTGTGAAATAAATATCCGATTTTTTCAGCTCTTTTAACTGTTTAAAATTAGGTGCATATGTGGCAGGGGAATTCCCTGGAGGCACCATTACGTTAACGTTTACCTTGTCGCCTCCGATAGCTTTTACAACGCCTTTTTGAGGTAGTATCGTTACGCTTATATTCAACGCAAAAAGCGGTGTCAGAAAAAATAAAATCAATAAAACTTTTAATTTTTCACTTTTCACTGGTAACTGTTTTGCATTCATCACATATTCCTTTAAATATAACTTCTATTTCTTCTATATCGTATTCGCTGTAATTGGAAAGGCTTAAAATATCCTCGGCGTTAAAAGGTTTAAGACAATAGATCTTTTTACAGACCCTGCATTCAAAATGCGGATGTATAGGATTGTGGATTTTACAGTTCAGTTCATAAAAGCCCACACCTTCACTGTTTTTAATTTCTCTGATTGTCTGTTTTTTAAGCAGGTGTTTTATATTCCTATAGATCGTGGCTTTATCTACATTTAAAATATTCTGCAACTCTTTTGCACTTAAAAGATGTTTTTCTTCTAACAACAAAGCTATTTTAAGTTCGGTTTTTTTAAGATTTTCTATATTTTCACAACTCATAATGAAATTATATCAAAATGCAACTGAGTTGCAAAATTAATGCTTGGGAGTAAATCCGAAAACTTTTTTAAACTCTTTTATAAAATGGCTCTGATCGCTAAATCCGGCACTTACCGCCACGATTGAGAGGCTGTTTTCTTTTTTCATAAGTTCAAGTGCGTAATTTAAGCGTTTAACTATTATGTATTGATGAGGGGTGAGTCCGAGCTGGTTTTTAAAAAGCCTCAAAAAATGATATTTGCTTAAACTTTCAGATTCTGCAAGGGTTTGCAGGTCGAGTTTTTGTGTAAAGTTTTCATCAATCAGCTGAATAGATCTTTTTAATTTTATATCGGGAAGCTCAATCTCCTGGGTGTAGGAAATCAGCTTTTCAAAGAAGAAATATACCGCTTCTTCGTTTTTGTTGTACATCTTGCAAAAAAGCGTATTGATTTCGTTTGAGGTTATTTTGTTTTGAAAGTTTAGATCTTTTGCAGAAGCGATTTCAAAGGTTATTTGATTGACGAAATCTTTTTCCAGTACAATACTTTTATATTCCCATATACCGGATTTAACAAGATGTATTTCATTCGGATTTATAATCCTGAAATCGTTTTTTTCATAGTTAAGGGTTTTGTTTTTAAATTCGACAATACACGATCCGTTTGTAATAAGCGCAAAAGAGTATGTCTGGTGAAAATGCGGTTTAAATTCCGTATTGTTGTGAATATCCTCAATATATGCCGCAGTTTTGTCGAATTTAATCATATTTAACCTTTTTGAAATATAATTATTGTATCATTGAATTGATTAAAATCATAGAAAAAAATTGCGGAGTGTAATATGTTTAAAAAAGCCTTTTATCTTTGGCTTGATATTGCTATATTTATGTATATTATAATTGTTGTGGACTTTATGCTGTTTGAAGATTTACTAATCTATTGGGGATTGTTTTTTTATATGAAAGAAATATTTATCGGGCTTTTTACTGTAACGATATTATTTAGCATATTTGCAATAGGTTATTTTTTTGAAAAACACGGAATCGTTACGTTTCAAAACAGGTTTACAGGGTATTTAAAGCTCTACTTTGCCATTCTTTGGAGGGCTTTGGTTTTCGTAGTGCCGGCAGTAGGCTTTATTGCTTACATATATCACGGAAGTATAGGGAGCAGGATTGCGACTATATTTATTGAAATATTAGACGGGTTGCCTGCGATTTATTGGTATTTGAAAAAAATTTCAAAAAATTCTTGACATGAATTAAATTTTTGCATATAATTTCAATCCACATTCCGGCGTAGCTCAGTCGGTAGAGCAAACGGCTGTTAACCGTTGGGTCAGAGGTTCGAGTCCTCTCGCCGGAGCCATTTAAAAATCTTACTATTTAGTGTCTGTCACTTTTATATGCCGGCGTAGCTCAGTTGGCTAGAGCAGCTGATTTGTAATCAGCAGGTCGGGGGTTCGAGTCCCTTCGCCGGCTCCACTTACAAATTTCTAATCATTAGTAGTGTTAAGTTATGTTTCATAAAATAAACATATAGTGTAAATGAATTCAAATTACGTATAAAATACACAATAACAAGAAATGTTAAACTGTATTTCACTGCAGTACCTGAGAATAGGTAAATTAGATAAGAAAATGTTTATCAATTATTTATTAATAAACCAATCAATCCTTAAAATCAATTAGTAACAATTAATCAAACAGAAAAATGAACCTCACTACTTATATAGTGCCAGACACTTTTTATATAGAATACCTAAACAGGCCAAAAGGCCTTGTAGAGGAGGTTTTAAAACTTTTAAGGAGGGGAAATTGAGTTTGAATTATAACGAAAAAATCTTAATTTTCGCTTAATTCTTTCTCAAAAGATCTGCTTGTAATTACATATTTGTTATTCATAAACATAAATTCAAGATAATAAGCATGAAGCATAAGCCTTTTTGCTCCCGTTTTTTCAATACGTTCTTTTTCATCAATCAGTTTATTTAAGTATCTGTCGGCAAATTCGTTATCAACCCCGTATAGCGGATCCCCTACTATCGGATGGCCAATGCTGAAAAGATGGACTCTTATCTGATGCTGTCTGCCTGTAAGCGGAATGCATTCCACAAGTGTGTTTTCACCTATTTTTTTAATCGGTTTGATTATCGTAACCGATTCTTTTCCTTCAGGATGGATCATCACTTTTACTTTAATGTTTTCATCTTTATTAACGGCAATAGGTTTTTTGATTGTCAGATCTTTTTCAAGGTGTCCTTTTACCAAAGCCAGGTATTTTTTTTGAATTTCTTTATCCTGAAAGGCTTTTTTTAGGACAGATTCGCTGAATTTGTTTTTGCTGGCCATTACAAGGCCGCTTGTTTCTTTATCGAGTCTGTGTACGAGGTTCGCATCATTCCCCCATAAAGATCTAACATCATCAAGCAGGCTCTTTGTATTGGCGAGTTTTTTAGGATGTATCGCCACGCCGCTTGGTTTGTCAAATACGGCGAAGTGTGTTGTTTCAAATATCGGTTTTAGTCCGTAGCCGTTAGGTTCGAATACTATACATTTTAGTCTGCCTGTAGCTCTTTGAGATTTTTTCGTAATTCTTTTATCGTTTACGCTTACTCTTCCCCTGTCAATCGCCCTTTTGGCTTCGCGTACGTTGAAACCCAGTTTTTTGACTAAAAAATCGAGGACTTTTTCATCTTTTATTTCAAATTCTTTGACAATGAAGCCCATTATTTAATCATATCCGAAAAATCTTTCTTTTTTCCCATTGCGGTTAAATCGTCGAGTGAAGTCAAGCCGCTGTTTATCTCTCCGACGTCGGTATCCACTTTTTTCTGCAGTTCTTCAAGCTGTTTTTTGTATTTTTGCATCTCTTCTTTCATTTCTTCAAGTTCAAGCTCTTTTCTGATATCAGCCGTTGCGTCTCTCCACATTTTTTTAATTTTTCCTACAAATCTTCCAATTTGAACCATAGCTTCGGGAAGTTTGTCCGGACCTAAAACAATAATAGCAATAACGGCAATAAATAGTATTTCGGTAAATCCCATATCTGGCATATCGGACCTTTTTTCCTGAATTATATCACAACTACGTTAATTTGATACAATTACATTAAAAAAGGCTGGGTATGGTTGAAAGATACGCAAGAGAAGAAATGAAAAAACTCTGGGATATGAACGCAAAGTATAAAGCGTGGCTTGATGTGGAAATAGCGGCGGTGAAAGCGTGGAATAAACTTGGGCTTATTCCTGATGAAGACGCAAAAAAAATCGAACAAAACGCTAAATTTGACATTAAAAGAATAGATGAAATCGAAAGAGAAACAAAACACGACGTTATCGCATTCTTAACAAGTGTGGCGGAGAGCCTCGGGGAAGAGAGCAGATGGGTTCATTACGGTATGACTTCAAGTGACACTATCGATACCGCGGTTGCACTTCAGATGAGAGATTCACTTAAAATAATTATCGATGATGTAAAAATGGTAATGGAATCAATCAAAAAAAGAGCCATGGAGCATAAATATACTTTGATGGTCGGAAGAAGTCACGGTATTCACGGTGAGCCGATTACATTCGGACTTGTTTTGTCAATCTGGTATGATGAAATGAAAAGACATCTTAAAAACCTTGAAGAAACGCTTGAAGTAATCAGTGTCGGTAAAATCAGCGGTGCTATGGGTAACTTCGCACATGCTCCTGTTGAGCTTGAAGAGCTTACGTGTGAATTTTTAGGTCTCAAACCTGCACCGATTTCAAATCAGGTAATCCAAAGGGACAGATACGCAAGACTTGCGTCAGCTCTTGGACTTCTCGCTTCTACAGTTGAGAAAATTGCAGTAAATATCAGACATTTCCAAAGAACGGAAGTTTATGAAGCTGAAGAATTTTTCTCAAAAGGGCAAAAAGGTTCTTCCGCAATGCCTCATAAAAGAAATCCTGTTTTAAGCGAAAATATCACAGGACTTGCGAGAATCATCAGAAGTTATACGGTTCCTGCAATGGAAAACGTGGCACTTTGGCATGAAAGAGATATAAGCCACAGCTCAACCGAAAGATTCTGGCTTCCTGATGCGTTTATTACGACTGATTTTATGCTACACAGACTAAACAACATTATTGCAAACCTTGTCGTATATCCGGAAAACATGATGAAAAACCTAAACCTGACAGGTGGACTTGTGTTTTCTCAAAGAGTTCTGCTTGAACTTCCTAAAAGAGGTGTCAGCAGAGAAGACGCATACAAAATCGTTCAAAGAAACGCTATGAAAGTATGGGAAGAGATTCAAAAAGGACACGCCCCTCTAAATGAAAAAGGTGAAAGTCTTTTCCTTGAAAACTTATTAAAAGACGAAGATCTTAAAAAATATCTGAGTGATGAAGAAATCAGAGGACTTTTCGATTATGATTACTATACAAGAAATGTGGACAGAATTTATAAAAGAGTTTACGGGGAGTAATTGAGAATTGAGAATGGAGAATGGAGAATTAAGGGTTGAACTGGTAAACTTTAAAACTTCAAAAGATTATGAATACAATCTAAAGCGGGTGGTTGAAACAGTTGAAAATTCACCCGCCGATTTTCTTCTTTTTCCTGAAGTGTGTCTTACCGGATTTGATTATGAAAAGTGGAATGAAGTTAACTTATTTGGCGAATATGCTTTAAAAGAACTTTCAAAATTAACCAAACCTTTTGCGCTTACATTAATATATAATAATAAAAATTATTTTTGTTTATTTGATAGCGGCCTTAAATATGAGAGGGCTAAATATAATCTGTTTGGAGATGAAAACAGATATTTTGAAATTGGAAGCAAGCCTGAAATTTTTGAATTTAGAGGTTTAAAATGTGCAAGTCTTGTCTGCTTTGAGCTTAGATTCCTTGAATACTGGCAAAGTTTCAGAGGTGTGGATATTATATTTGTACCCGCAAGATGGGGAAAAGAGAGGATTGAACATTTTAAAACTCTAAATAAAGCCCTTTCGCTATCCACTCAGTCTCAGGTAATTTCGGTAAACA
>NC_012115.1:1525000-1635000 GCF_000021725.1 Nautilia profundicola AmH | reverse complement strand
CAAGAGGAAGTATAGGGTGTGACGCCTGCCCGGTGCCGGAAGGTTAAGGGGATCCGTTAGCCCTTTTGGGCGAAGCGGTGAACCGAAGCCCCGGTAAACGGCGGCCGTAACTATAACGGTCCTAAGGTAGCGAAATTCCTTGTCGGTTAAATACCGACCTGCATGAATGGCGTAACGAGTGAGGGGCTGTCTCAGGGAGGGATCCAGTGAAATTGTAGTGGAGGTGAAAATTCCTCCTACCCGCGGCAAGACGGAAAGACCCCGTGGACCTTTACTACAGCTTGGCATTGTAGGTGGGATATCCATGTGCAGGATAGGTGGGAGGCTATGAAGCCCGGGCGCCAGCTCGGGTGGAGCCGTCCTTGAGATACCACCCTTGGATATCCTGCCTACTAACCCGCAGCAGTAATCCTGCTGGGGGACAGTGCCTGGCGGGTAGTTTGACTGGGGCGGTCGCCTCCTAAAGAGTAACGGAGGCTCACAAAGGTTGGCTCATGACGGTTGGAAATCGTCAGCAGAGTGTAAAGGCACAAGCCAGCCTGACTGCGAGACAAACAGGTCGAGCAGAGACGAAAGTCGGTCTTAGTGATCCGGTGGTTCTGAGTGGAAGGGCCATCGCTCAAAGGATAAAAGGTACCCCGGGGATAACAGGCTGATCTCCCCCGAGAGCTCACATCGACGGGGAGGTTTGGCACCTCGATGTCGGCTCATCGCATCCTGGGGCTGGAGCAGGTCCCAAGGGTATGGCTGTTCGCCATTTAAAGCGGTACGCGAGCTGGGTTCAGAACGTCGTGAGACAGTTCGGTCCCTATCTGCCGTGGGCGTAGGAAGGTTGAGGAGAGCTGACCCTAGTACGAGAGGACCGGGTTGGACGAGCCACTGGTGTACCAGTTGTCCTGCCAAGGGCAGTGCTGGGTAGCCAAGCTCGGAAGGGATAACCGCTGAAAGCATCTAAGCGGGAAGCCCACTCCAAGATGAGCCTTCCCATGAGGGTGCAGGAAGACTACCTGCTTGATAGGCTGGGGGTGTAAGCCCTGCGAGGGGTTGAGCTGACCAGTACTAATAACCCGAATGGCTTTACTTGCGGTGATGGACAAGACTTTTAACAGCTAACTTTCAGTATATAGTATCAATCCTAGCGGGAAAAGCGTAGGGGAAACACCCAGTTCCATTCCGAACCTGGCAGTTAAGCCCTACAGCGCTGATGATACTGCACCTTTCAGGTGTGGGAAAGTAGGTCCCTGCTAGGATTTATAGTATATACTGTAAGTCCTAAAGCTACTGATCATCTTCTCAATAATTTCTTTTAAACTACAACTGTCAGGGTCTGGCACTGTCCGTTAATTGTCTCTATTTCTCATCTTTTTATAAATTTATTTTATTTTTTTTACATCTATTTTTTATTTACTTACTTTTTAATTATTTGCTTTTATTACTCTTATTTATTTGTTTTTATTTTAAATTTAATTTATATGTCATTTTATAGTTTATTATATTTTTCTGTTTTTTATGTTTTGATTTAATATTTGAATTTAAAGTAAATCTTTTTTATGTCGTATCTAAACTATATTTTTTATACAGAATAAATTTTATATGTAAATTAATGTATTCGATATTTAGTAATCAATATTGTTTTTAAAAAGAGCACTTCTATGCTTATTTTAAAGCATATGAAAAATACTCTTTTGTAATGCAATGAATTGAACCGTGCTGTTTTATTAATGTATTTGCATTAATTGGAATAATGTCTCTGTTTGGAAACAGCTCACAAAACAGGTCATATATATATTTATCATCTTTACTGTCATATACCGGCAGTAACACTGCATTATTTATTATTAAAAAGTTTGCGTATGTGGCAGGCAGACGGTGGTTATCCCATATTCTTGGTTCCGGAAGCGGCAGGGGAATAATATTGAATTTTGTTTTTTTTAGCTCTTTTTCCATTAAAGATAGTTCTTTATAGTGTATATCGTTTTTATCTTCACATTTACAGTATACAATTGTATCTTCATCAATAAATCTTGCAAGTGTATCGATATGAGAATCGGTATCATCACCTTCTAAAAAGCCATGATTTAACCATATAATTTCTTCTATAAAAAGCTCGTTTTTCAAAAACTTTTCTATTTCATCTTTTGTTAAAGGATAGTTTCTATTAGCCTCTAAGAGGCACTGAGAAGTGGTAAGTAGTGTTTTGCCGTTCGTATCTATACTACCTCCTTCGAGTACAAAATTATAGCTTTTATCAATATTAAACAGTTTACGTGATATCTGATTATCCAAATTTGCAGGAAATTTAAGTCCCCAGCCGTTAAATTTAAAATCGAGAAGTTTTACTTCATTGTCTTTTTTTATGCTAATGGCTCCGAAATCTCTTGTCCAGGTGTCATTGTTTTGTACTTTTTTAAATATAAAATTTTTGTGTTTTAAATGTTTGATAGTATTTTCATCCTGATAACAGACAAGTACTTTTTCATATTGTGCAATGGAGTAGGCTATTTCTGTAAATGTGTCAATTGCTTTATTTAAACAGCAGTTCCAGTCTGTATCTTTATGTGGAAATACAAGCTGTACAAATTCCTGCTTTTCCCACTCCGGTATTAGATAATTCATAGTTATCCTTATAAGTTATTTTTATATTAAATGAATTTATTAAAAATTATACTATACTATTTTTTGAAAAAAATTAAAGGAGCATTTATGTTAAAAAAATTAATTGTGGGGAGTTTATTAAGTGCGGGGTTATTATTTGCATATAATCCACTTGACGGAGTAAAAGCACAAAAGGCCGAAGCTTTAAAAATTGTTGGTAATAATTTTGTAACAGTTAAAACACTTAAAACATGGATAAAAGAAGGAAAAGTTAAGATTGTTGATGTAAGAGAAGGTCCAGAGTTTTTAGCAGGGCATATTAAAGGTGCGGTATTAATTCCAAGAGGTGTAATATATGGTGCAGTTAAAAAAGGTAAAATTAAACCAAATCAAAGAATCGTAACTGTATGTAGAACAGGGCACAGAGCACTGCTTGCAGCGGCCACTCTTAAAAAATGGTATAAATTTGATAATGTATATGTATTAAAAGGCGGAATGAAAGCATGGATTAAAAACGGTGGTGTAGTTGTTAACGCAATGAAATTAGGCCCTGTTAAAATCAATTTAATCAGCAAATAAGACTACTTTTAGTCTTATTGCTTTTTATATTTTATTAGTGTCTGTCACTATTTGTCGAGAAAAGTTTATAGTAAAATTTGTTCTTTTTGAAAGAGAATAAAGAAACCTTAAAGGTCTCTCGGATCTGCGATTTTACCTGCAATTGCACTTGCTGCGGCAACTGCGGAGTTGCTTAGGTATACTTCGCTGCTTCTGCTTCCCATTCTTCCTCTGAAGTTTCTGTTTGTAGTGGCTACGGCTCTTTCACCGTCACCAAGGATACCCATATATCCTCCAAGACAGGCACCGCATGTAGGGTTTGCAACAACAGCGCCGGCATCGATTAAGATATCAAGGATTCCTTCATGTTCAGCCTGTTTGTAAATTCTTTGAGTTGCAGGAGTAACGATTAGTCTTACTCTTCTGTGTACTCTTTTACCTTTAAGTATTTCAGCGGCTATTCTAAGATCGCTAAGTGTACCGTTTGTACAGCTTCCGATATATACCTGATCTATTTCGATATCGTCTTTTACAGCCTGGCTGATAGGTTTACCGTTACTTGGAAGGAACGGATACGCTACAAGAGGTTCAAGTTTGTTTACGTCTATTTCAATTACCTGAGAATAGTTTGCGTCAGGGTCTGAATAGTGTATTTTAGGCTCGCTTCTTAAAGGATTGTATTTTTTAACTTCTTCTAAAAACGCTTCTGTGATTTTGTCATATGCAACAATTCCGTTTTTAGCTCCCGCTTCAATAGCCATGTTACAAAGGCTCATTCTGTCATCCATAGGCAGGTTTTCAATAACTTCTCCCGTGAATTCAAGAGCTTTGTATAATGCTCCGTCAACACCTATTCTTCTGATAAGCTCTAAAATTAGATCTTTTCCGTAAACATGCTCGCCTCTTTCACCTTTAAATACAACTTTGATGCTTTCAGGAATTTTAAACCAGCTTTTTCCGGTAATCATACAAAATGCTATATCGGTAGAACCCATACCTGTAGAAAATGCTCCTAAAGCCCCATGCGTACATGTGTGAGAATCCGCACCGATAATAACGTCACCTGGGATTACAAGACCTTTTTCAGGTAGTAATCTATGCTCAATTCCCATATCTTTTTCGTCAAAAAAGTTTTTAAGATCGTGTTTATATGCAAAATCTCTGTTGATTTTAGCCTGGTTTGCGCTTGCAATATCTTTTGGAGGGATAAAGTGGTCTAAAACGATTGCGAAATTATCAGGTTTTGCAAGTTTTTCTGCACCGCTTTCATTAAAAGCTCTGATTGAAATAGGTGTTGTAATATCGTTTCCAATTGTCATATCTACATCGCACATAATAATTTCACCCGGTTTAACCTCGCGGCCTATGTGCTCGGCAAAAATCTTTTCAGTAATGGTCATAGGCATAACTGTCCTTTTTTAATGGAATTATAGCTAATTTGGTATAATATATAAAACATACATAAAGGAATAGGAATGGCAAAAATATTTATATTTATAGGATTGATTTTTATTTTAATAGGTATTATTTTGTATGTATTTAAAGGGTTTCCTCTATTTAGACTTCCCGGAGATATAGTAATAGACAAGGGAAATTTTAAATTTTATTTTCCGATAACGTCCTCAATAATTATAAGTATTGTTTTAAGTGTTCTTTTCAGTATCGTATCAAAGTTTTTAAAATGAGACTTTTTATAGCCACACCTGTGCAGCTTCCGATATACGGAGCTATTAAAAACTCGCTTTCAAAATATGTGGAGGGTAAATGGGTTGAAGGGTGGAATTTACATTTGACCCATAAATTTATAGGGGATGATAAACCGGAAAAATATAAAAACAAACTTAATATAAAAAAAGCAAAATTTAAAATTAAAGGTATAGATACGTTTGGTGAGAGGGTTTTATATTTAAATGCTGATATAGATGATGAGATTAACAGACAGATTAACGAAAAGTTCGGTTTAGAAAATGATAAACCTTTTAAACCTCATGTAACACTTTGCAGGATAAAGAATATTAAAGATAAAAAGTTTTGGGAAGAATTGAAAAAATGGGAAAATATTGAGTTTGAAGTACCTCTTGAAGTGTATCTTTATAAATCCACACTGACAAAAAAAGGTCCTGTATATGAAAAGATCTACAAATATGAATAAAGCCGTGGCTTTAAAATATAAGGCGTACGAAGAAAATGCGCCGAAAGTCTTGGCAAAGGGAAAAGGCGAACTTGCAAGAAAAATAATTGAAAAAGCCAAACTTTACGATGTGCCTCTTTTTCAAAACGAAACTCTTGCGGATATGCTTTTGAATGTTGAGGTGGGAGAGGAGATACCTCCTAAAATGTATAAAGCGGTGGTTGATGTCTTTATATGGCTTTATAAACTTGAGGAAAAGGCTCAGCTCAGCGAATAGTTTAGTGGAAAAGACTAAAGAAATATGATATAATATATAAAATATAAGGAGGGGAAAATGGAAGATTTAAGAGTACTGTTGAAACTTGCGAGAATGTCAATTTTAGAAGAATTCGAAGGAAAAAAACTTATTGATAAAGAAGAATGGATAAAAAAATATCCTTTTTTGGCAGAAAAGAGAGCATGCTTTGTTACGCTTAAAATGAAAGACAAACCAAGAGGGAGTAATCTCAGGGGTTGCATTGGTTCAATCCTTCCTTATCGGCCTTTAATTGACGATGTTGTAGCAAATGCTAAAGCGGCGGCTTTTGAAGATCCGAGATTTCCTCCGCTGACTCCGGAAGAGTTTGAAAGGGTTAAAATAGAAGTAAGCGTGCTTACAATCCCTGAAAAACTTGAATATGAGGATAAAGAAGATCTGATGAAAAAAATACGCCCGGGGGTTGACGGGGTAATTTTACAGCTTGCGAATCATCAGGCTACATTTCTTCCGAGTGTATGGGAAGAGCTGCCGGTTTTTGAGCTGTTTTTTGCGCATTTGTGTATGAAAGCGGGACTTCCGGGGGACTGTCTGATGTATCATCCGACAATTTATACATATCAGGCTATAGAAGTAGAGGAGGAAGAATAATATTTCCCGAAAAGCTTTTTTCGGGATTTGAAATCAAAATGTATAAAATATACAACTTAGAAATGTGACAGACACAAAATAAGAAAGTAAAAAATATATTGTTTAACTTGTATATTAAATAAATTTTATAAATTATATGATTTTGTCGATTTAAACTAAAATAATCGGGAGACAATATGATAAATATTGAGAGGTACGGATTAAATTCGGCAAGTTTTGATTTTTCCTTTACAACAAGTGACGGAGATCTGTTAGAGCTTAAAATGTATGATTCGATTGAAGCTGCAAGTTCATACAAAAAGGGTGGAGGTTTTGAATCGGAAGAGTTTACGCTAAAACATGAGTACGGTTACGAGTTTCATTATAAGGGGAATGGTTTAAGCAAGCAGGACAAAAAAGAAATAGCCGAAGCGTTTAAAAAGATAAAACCGCTTTTTGAAAAGTTTATGGAACAAAAAGACGCAAATGAAAAGGTTATGACAAACACCGCTCAGATGTTAAAAGCATACCTTCCTAAGCCCAAAGACGAAAATCATGCAAATGCGATTAAAAACGAGGGTGTAAAAACGTTTGATGATGTTTTAAAGCAGATTCAGGCGACTCTTGATGAGGTCAAAAAGGCAAAAGAGCTTTTTGACAAACTGTTTGACGATTCTAAAAAATTAGAAATTTTTGCTTAGAGTTTGTAAAATTTTACAACAAGGTATGAAAATATAACGGCTAAAACGAGTCTTATTCCGACTAAAACCCAGAAATTAGCACCGAATAGTACGAATAAAAGCGGATCTTCGATTAAAGAGTGGGCTATCATAAGAAACGTTCCAACATATAAAAGCTCTTTTTTGGTGAGTTTGTCCTTTTCGGCTATAAGTACCCCGGCTCCGTATGTAATCCCTAAAATAATTCCTGTAATAATCGAAAACGAAGCGCTCAGGTTTTTGTTTTTAAACAGTTTTGTTCTGATAAAATGCATTATAAAAATAATAATCGTAATCAGTATAATTATTTTAATTGCTAAGACAGATGCATTGTATAATGACGTGGTGATCATGTCCCAAAACGAATCGTAATGAGGCAGTGTCATCTCTTTTTGAAGCGTTTTGCCTTCAATGTGAATCGGAAGAGTTCTTAAAATAATTACCGCGATGATTCCGACACCAATCCTAAGCAATGTGGAATACCAGTGCGGCATTGAAAGTTTTTTCATTATCGTGTTTTCCACGGGAAGGGCATGTGCAATTCCCAAAAACAGACCCAATATAGTCCATTCGTACGGAGTAAGCCCTAAAGGGGCGGCAAACGCTATAGCCGCATAAAGGTTAAAAAGCACACCTGCTGCAATTGATAGGGACACTTCGGGACTAAGACCCATAATTGACGTAATCGGCTCAAAAATAAATGAAATCTTCTGCAGTATTCCAAGATAAATCAGAATATCGGCCAAAAGATAAAACGGTATTACGAGTTTGATAATTAAAAGTGCAGTTTTTAGTGCCTGGTTTATTAATTGTTTCATAAACTACTTTCTTTTTTTAAGAAATTATAGCAATCTTTGTTAAATAATTTTTCATAACTCTACTCTATTTTTGCCATTTCTTTTTGCTTTATATAAATTAATATCCGCTCTTTTAATTGCCTCATATATTGATGAATCGTCTTTATGTATTTCACTTATACCAATACTTATTGTAAAAGAAAAATGTTTGTCGCCAATATGGATTTTTATTTTTTCTACTTCTTTGCGAATTTTCTCTGCAATTTTATATGTGTTTTCAATATTTGAATTTGGGAGAATAATTACAAATTCTTCACCACCGTATCTAATAAAGATATCATTTTTTCTTATTATCTGTTTTATAGTGCTTACTAAAGAAATTAAAACAAGGTCACCGGTATCATGACCGTATGTATCATTAATTTTTTTAAAGTCGTCGATATCAAGCATAATAATACCAACCTGTGTGTTAGAAAGTTTGTATTTTAAAAATAGTTCTTTTGCTTTTTCTTCTAAAAATCTTCTATTGAATATTTCAGTGAGGCCGTCTTTATAAGCTTTATCGGAATATTTTTCAACTTTTTGTGTAAGAAGTGATATATAAGTTTTAATATCGTTTGCAACATCAATAATATTGTTTTTATAAACATCTAATTCATCTTTCGGAGGTGTTTTTTTAGGTATTTCTTCAAATTTTTGTGTTTTTATTAAATAAAGAATATGATTCATTTCATTTAATTTATCGAACAACCATTTAAACAACATGAAAATAATTGCAAAAATAAATAAAAAACTGAAAATTTCTAAACTCATTTTGTTTAACGCTCTTTTTTTTAGCATTTGCAGACTTTTTGAAATATCATCTTTTATGATTAAATAAGCCATTGTGTTATTGAAAAAATCTTTTATTTCTATTTTAGTAAATACAAAACCATTTTCTGTTTCTAAACCGGAAATTAGTTTTATATTATAAACATTTCCCAATACTTTCCATTTTCCATTTTCGTAAGATGGAAGTTTTTTAAAAAAAGCAAATTTTTCAGGCAGTAACGATTTTTTTAGTATTTGATTATTTAAATATATACTAACATCATTTACACCTAAACTTTTAAATAATTTTTGAAAAGCCTGAATATGTATGCCAAATGATACACTACCTAATAATTTATCTTTGTAAATAATAGGATAGGTAGCTCTGAGCCCCGGATAAAGCCTGCAAACATAAAAATGTGTTGATGGTGTGAAAGAGGTACTAACCCATACAATATCAGCTCTTACTTTACTTACATCCATATTAAAAGCTTTTAAATTAGCAAAATTTACAAAACTTATTGCAGGTCTTTTAAAAAAATGGATTTCTTCCAATAAATCAGTAGAATGTAAATTTTTATAAAGAGGCATAACAAAATCAATTAATTCTTTTCTGTTATTTTTTAAATAAGAATCAATTACAGTCTGTGATGAGGAAATAAATTTTGCCAACGAATTCAAAAAATTTTTTTTGTCAGTTAATATAACTTTATATTCTTTTACTCTTGTATTGTATATTTGCTCAGCTTTTTCTTTCGATAATATGTTAATACTCTTATTTGTATAATAAATTGATGCACAAATCACTAAGCAGCACATTAAAAAGATAGATAAGTATATTTTTATTCTCAAATTTTACCTTTATGCCCAAGAGGGGCAAAGAGTTATTATTCAGCCCTTAACACCGCTCCGTTGCTGGCGTTGGTAACTAACATTCTGTATTGTTTTAGCCATTTGCCAGGTACTTCTTTTTTGATAGGAGTGAATTCTTTTTTTCTTTTTTCTATTTCTTCCGGAGTCAAATCTACGTTTATTGAGAAATTGTCAACGTCTATTTCGATAATATCCCCGTCTTTTAGAAGTCCGATCATACCGCCTTCCGCCGCTTCAGGAGATACGTGCCCGATGCTAAGTCCCCTTGTGGCGCCTGAGAATCTACCGTCCGTAATCAACGCAACGTCGCTTCCGAGCCCCATACCCATAATAAGACTTGTAGGTGCGAGCATTTCCTGCATTCCGGGACCGCCTTTTGGCCCTTCGTATCTGATAACTACAACATCGCCTTTTTTGATTTTGCCGCTTGTGATTCCCTCAATGGCTTCCTGCTGGGAGTTAAAGCAAACAGCTTTTCCTCTGAATTTTCTCTCACCCGTAATTCCGGCTGTTTTAATAACACATCCTTCTTCCGCGAGGTTTCCGAAAAGTATAGCAAGACCTCCTACTTTGCTGTAAGGGTTTTCGATAGGGTGTATTACTTCAGGATCTTTAACCTCTGCGTCTTTAATTCTATCGGCTACCGTTCCGCCTTCGATTACAGGGTTGTCAAGGTAAAGGATAGTATCGCTTCTTCTGCTGATTTCCTTCATAACCGCGCTCATTCCGCCGGCTCTGTGGATATCTTCCATATGAACCGTTTGAAGTGACGGTGAAATTTTTGCAATGTGAGAAGTGTGTCTTGCAATTTCGTTTAGTTTATGAAGATCAAAATCAACATCCGCTTCTTTAGCGATAGCCATCATGTGAAGTACGGTATTTGAGCTTCCGCCCATTGCCATGTCTACCACGAATGCGTTGTGGATCGCTTTTTCGTTGATGATGTTTTTGATTCTGTACTGCTCTGTTAGCTGTTCGTCTTTAGCGATTTCGCATATTCTTCTGGCTGCAGCTCTTAAAAGCTCTTCCCTCTCAGGCGTAAGAGCTAAAACGGTTCCGTTTCCTTTAAGCGCAATACCCATAGCTTCGATTAGAGTATTCATAGAGTTTGCCGTAAACATACCAGAACAACTTCCGCCTCCCGGACATGCAAGACATTCGAGATTGTAAAGTGTTTCTTCGTCGATTTCGCCTTTTTCGAATTTACCGACTCCTTCAAATACCGTAGCAAGGTCAATCGGAGTTCCGTCAGGCATATGCCCGGCTCTCATAGGTCCGCCCGTTACGAAAATAGACGGAACGTTCACTCTAAGAGCACCCATTACCATACCCGGTGTAATTTTGTCACAGTTAGGGATACAGATAAGTGCGTCGAGTTTGTGCGCGTTCATAACAGTTTCGATTGAGTTTGCGATAATCTCACGGCTCGGCAGAGAATAAAGCATACCGTCGTGACCCATTGCAATACCGTCATCAACGCCGATTGTGTTGAATTCAAACGGCACACATCCGTTTTTTCTGATTTCGTCTTTAACGATTTCGGCGTATTTGTTTAAGAAAAAGTGTCCCGGGATTATTTCGATAAAAGAGTTTGCAACACCGATAAACGGTTTTTCAAAATCTTCGTCTTTAAGTCCCGTAGCTCTGAACAGACTTCTGTGAGGGGCTCTGTGCCATCCTTTTTTTACTTCATCACTTCTCATGGGTTTCCTTTTTTATCGTTATTTTATCACAATTTTAAGGATTTTAATTTGATATAATTACACTAAAAAAAATTAAAGGTTTTAGTTTATGTTTTATTTACCGAGTAAAGATGAATGCGATGAGATAGTTGCAAACTCAAAGCAGTTTTTTTGTAAAAGTTTTACGTTTAAAAATAGGGAAATTGCCGTATATCATTATAAACAGGGCAATTTTGAGGAGTTTGAAAAATTTAACGCGTGGGAGCTTAGAGGCCTTACGTTTGTAAAAGAAGGGAGTGAATGGAAAAGATTTCCGGCTATTCACAAATTTTTTGAGCTGAATCAGGCTCCGGGATGGATGGAAGAGGATCTCAAAGACAAAAAGGTGATAAAAGTCAGTGAAAAAATAGACGGTACGTTTGTTCATCCCGTAATTGTAGGAGGGGAAGTTTATTTTAAAAGCAAGCTGAGGTTTGATTCGTATCAGGCTCTGAGAAGCCAGAAGATTTATGAAAGCAGCGAAAATATAAAAAAATTCGTAAAGCACTGCTTTGATAACGGGCTTTTCCCTATGTTTGAATATATTTCGGAAAAATCGCAGGTTGTTATGGATTACAATAAAGAAGCCCTGATACTTACGCAGGTGAGGGATTCGGAGGGTAATTATCTGCTGGATTTTGAAAAGCTGGCTGAAAAGTTCGGTGTGGAATACGCCGGAATATGCGAAAACAGGCCTTTAAGTGATTATATTAAAAATAAAGGCGTGTGTGTAAGCAAAGAAGGCTGGATTCTGGTTTTTGAGGATATGAAATTCGTTAAGGTAAAAACGGATGAATACCTGAAAAGACACAAAATTCTGGGAGATATAAAAGAGCACAATATCATTCAGATGACGCTGAGCGGTGAAATAAAAGATTTATTTGATATTCTTAACCCGAAAAGCGAAAAGTATGAGTTTGTAAAAGAGATACACGACAGATTCAATGAAAAATACGATAACCTGCAAAAAGATCTTTTGGGGATAATATATTCGTTTGAGGGGACTTTGAAAGAATTTAAAGAAAAGTATCAAAACCATCCTTTTTACGCAATATTAAGCGAAGCATATAAAAAAAGAAAAAAACAGCCACCTCGGGAGACGATAAGACAATGGGTTGAAAACAACACCAAAAAGCTCAAAAACGCTAAGAGGTTTTTAGGGTTATAATCTCTTTGTTTTTGATCATAAGTATATCTTCGGCTTTGGCTATCGTTTCGGCTCTGTGGGCGATTATGATTGAAGTTCTCTCTTTTAGGAAACTTTCTATGTTTTTGAAAACTTTTTCCTCCGTGTCTATATCAAGGGCCGAGGTTGACTCGTCTAGTATGATGATTTTCGGTTTGTGAAGCAGGGCTCTGGCTATAGCGACTCTTTGTTTCTGCCCGCCGCTGAGTTTTACGCCGTTTTTACCCACATAAGTGTTTAGTTTCTCAGGCCACTTTTCGACCGTTTCTTTAAGCTCGGCCAGTTTCAGAGCTTTCCATATTTCATCTTCTGAAAACTCTTTTCCGAGAGTCAGGTTAAAAAGAAGCGTGTCGTTAAAGAGTCTGGTTTCTTGGAGTATCAGGCTGACATTCTCGCGGATTTTATCAAGACCGATTTCTTTAAAACTGACCCCGTTATATTTTATATCGCCTTCGTTTGGTGTGAAAAATCCGGCGATTATTTTCGCAAGCGTCGTTTTACCGCCTCCGCTCGCACCGATAAGGGCTGTGATTTTATTCGGACGGATGGCTGCCGAAGCGTTTTTCAGTATCCAGTCGCTCTCATTATATTTGAATGAGATGTTTTGAATTTCAATTTGTACCGGGTTTTCAAACGGGTTTTGTTTATGAGGGAATTTAGGCTCGGTTTTAAGCTCCAGCGTTTCGTTGATCCGATCAAGCGCGGCTTTTGCGGCGAAGTAGCTGTACTGAATGGAGATGATATCCTGAATAGGCGTCATCATAAACCACAGATAACTGTAAACGGCAAGCATCAACCCGATTGTAAGGTTGTCGTATGCCACGGCTAAAATCCCTGCGGCTCTGAATATTTCAAAACCTATCAGGAACACCAGGAAACTTAGTTTGTTAAACGCTTCTACTTTGTAGCTGAAATCAAACGCTTTTTGTTTAAGCTCTTTTGTAAGATTGAACAGTTTTTTGAAAAAGAAGTCTTCTTTGTTGTATGCTTTTATCTGCTCAAACAGCTCAAGTGTTTCTATGAGTGCTTCTTGGAATATGGAAATGGAGCGGTTTTGGGCTGCTTTGTATTTTTTGACTTTTCTTGCGATTTTACCCGAAAGCACAACCACAAAAGGGTTGAGTATCAATATAAAAAGCCCGAGCTTCCAGTTGATTAGAAGTAAAACTATGGCGACTCCTATAAGCGTAAGGGCGGAAATTACAAAGCGGGAGACAGATTTGATTAAAAACTCTTCTACCGTGTTTACGTCACTGATAAGCCGGCTGGCTATATCTCCGGTTTTCAGGTTTTCGTATTCGTTGATTGAGAGGTTTTTTAGATGGCTCAAAACCCTCAGTCTGATTTTATAGGTGATGTCTTTTGTGATTTTTTCAAAAAAATAGGTCTGTGCTACGTTTAGTGCCACAAACAGACTCCTTAAAACAAGTACGATAATAAGAGTTACTATTACGTAGCAAAATGCCGAGCACTGCCCGAATATATTGCTTAGGTTTTCTACCCATAATCCCGGCTTTTTAAGCAGAACTTCGTCTATTAGAAGAGGCATAAGCATGGGAATAGGGATTGAAATTATTGTTGCTATTAATGCTATAATTTGTGCAAGGATGAATTCGCGTTTGTATTTTTTGATCTCTTTTATCAGATGTTTGAATGTATACAATTTCTGCCTTTGGGAGTTTTTATGAAAAAAATTATACTATTATTGCTGAAGTAAGTAAACTGTATTGGTGCCTGACACTAAATGTAGTAATTTTGAAGTGGTGCGGGAGAGAGGACTCGAACCTCCACGCCTTGCGGCACTAGATCCTAAGTCTAGCGCGTCTGCCAGTTCCGCCACTCCCGCGAGTGGTAATAAAGTGGTACGCCCTGCAGGACTCGAACCTGCGACCTACGGCTTAGAAGGCCGTTGCTCTATCCAGCTGAGCTAAGGGCGCTTATTTTGAGAGCTTTTTCAGTTGTTTGGCGCGTCCGGTAGGACTCGAACCTACAACCTACGGATCCGAAGTCCGTTGCTCTATCCAATTGAGCTACGGACGCTCAATTAGATAGAACAATGGGGTGGATGACCGGACTCGAACCGGCGACCCCCAGGGCCACAACCTGGTGCTCTAACCACCTGAGCTACACCCACCACAAGTGGGTAGCCCGCAAGCTTCTCACTTATAGTGGCTTAAATGGTCGGAGTGGAGGGACTCGAACCCCCGACCCCCTGGTCCCAAACCAGGTGCGCTAACCAAACTGCGCTACACTCCGTAAGCGTTTGTGGACTGAAATTATATGGAAAAAAAATATATTTGTCAAGAATTTTTATGGGAATTTAAAAAATTTTTAAATTCCTCAAGCGGCATTGGTTTTGCGAAGTAAAATCCTTGAAGATAATCACAATTTAATTCTTTTAAAATTTTAACTTGTTTTTCCGTTTCAACACCTTCGGCAATAGTTTTTAGATTAAATTTATGAGCGAAATTTATTATTGTTTCTACAATTGCGAGATCTTTTTCTGAAGTTTCAATGTTTTTTATAAAGGACATGTCGATTTTAAGATAATCAGCAGGCAAATCTTTTAAATATGTTAAAGATGAATATCCTGTTCCAAAATCATCAATTGATAATTTAAATTTTTTTTCTTTAAAAAATCTGAAGATTTCTTTTGTATACTCAATATTACCTGCTATTTCACGTTCAGTAAGTTCTATGATAATAGGAAGTTTTTCAATATTACCGAAAAGCTGTTCAATATGATTTTCGTCAGTTAATGATTTTCCGGAAACATTGAAAGACAGTGGAATATTAAGTTCTTTTAAATATTCAATATATTTTGGAAACATTATTTTCTCTATTTCTTTAATATAACCGCTGTTTTCCGCAAAATCGATAAAGGCATTAGGATAGATTATTTTATTACTATGTTTTATTCTTAAAAGTGTTTCAGCTCCTACAATTTTTAATGTTTTAGTGTTTACATACGGCTGAAAATGATAAATGAATTCTTCGTTTTTAATTGCATTAACGATTAATTTTTTAATATCGGAGTATTCAATTATTTTTTGGTTAATTTGAGGATTGAAAAATTCATATGTAAAATCCCCTTTTTCTTTAGCTATTTCCAATGCTAAAAAAGCCTTTTCTATTAACTCAGTAATATTTTCAGAATCTTTAGGATATAATGAAATACCTATATTAACTGATATTTTATTATGAAAATCCTCTAAATGTTTTACTTTGTAAATGATTTTATGGATAATTGAATATAAATCATTGATTGAATTGTATTTAATAAAGACTGCAAATTCATCTCCGCCTATTCTTGCGATAATGTCTTCTTCATAGAAAACCGTTTTAATAAAATCAGCAAATTTTCTCAATAAATAGTCACCTGCCGCATTACCATTTAATTGGTTAAATATTTTAAAGTCTCTTAAATCAATAATAATACATGCATATGATTCACCCGGATGTATTTTGTTTGAAATTAAGTTTATAAACTCATTTCTATTTGGTAAATCGGTTAAAATGTCTTTTTTGAGTTTGTTTTGTAATGTTTTTTCATGAGTTATGTCTATGGCAAGAGAAATATAGTATTTTTGTCCGTTAGGTGCTGTTATCGGGACTATTTTATCTTTAAGGTAAAATATATGATTGTTTTTATCTTTATTAATTAGTATGGTTTCAACAACTTCATTATTTGTTAATTTTTCCCATAAACGTTTATAAAATTCATCTGAATGGTAACCTGATTTAAATATTCTTGGATTTTTGCCTAAAAGTTCGAATAAACTGTAACCTGTTATATCCTCAACACTTTTATTTGCATATAAAATATTTGCATTTTCATCAGTAATAACTACCCATGAGTATGCTTTATCCAGGGCTTCTTGTAAGAGACGTAAATAAGCGATGTTTTCAGATTTTTGAAGGGCAAATTCTATATCTTGTTTGCCTTCTTGGAAAATAGAAATGGAAGTGGAGTCGAAGTCATCAACATATTTTGAGCATATTCCTATTGCTGAATATAATTCATGGTTTTTGAAAATTGGAAAGAATAATATTGAACGGAAATTTTTATCTAATAAAGTTTGAATAAGTTTTTTATTCGGAAAATCTATTTTTGTTAAATCATTTACAATCATAAATTTATTTTCAAGCATATATTTAGTTGCTAAACATTTATTGGCATAATCTGGGTCAGCTTTGAATATTTTACGTAAAAAATTTAAAAAATCTTCGTCATAATTTCCTATACAGTATTTAGGGTCCATTTCATCAGAGTTAAATTTCTTTATAGAAGCGCAAACAAATTCATAATTTCCTTTTTTATAAATTTGTTTTACTATATTAGTATATATTTCTTCTTCATTTTCTTGTGTAATTATTGTCTGGTTAATTTCTTTTAATATATCTATTAAAAATTCTTTTTTATATTCTCCAGTTACGTCTATTCCAAAAACAAGCCCCGCATAAGAGCCATCATTTAATTTTATTGTTTGTGTAAAAAACTTCATTATTAAACGTTTATTGTTTTTATTGAGGATTTCCATCGGTTCATATGTTGCCGGAAACTCTTGATCTTCTAATCTTTTTTTTACAACTTCTTTTATTTTATTTCTTTTAGGACCTGGAGGGAAAACTTCTTCAGCAGACATTTTTGAAAGTTCTTTATAAGAGAAACCGAGTAATTCTTGAAGCTTTTTATTTGCATAAATTATTTTTTCTTTATATAACATAATTGCAACATATGGCTGTTTATTGAAAATTTCAAGAATCTGCTTAAAGTCCATTTTTTTCCTCTAATATGTTATCGTGCTTAATTATACAATATTATTTAGAAGATTAAGAGTTTCGTTGAAAGGTATAAGTTCATTTGGTGATTGTTTTAAAAAGTTTTCCATTGCTTCTTTTTTATTGATGGCTTCATCAAGTTCCGGATCGACACCTTTTTGATATGCTCCGATTCTTATTAATACTTCATTTTCTTTAAGCAAGGAATAGAGTTTTTTAAATTTCTGTGCTTTTTGGAGGTGTTCTTTGGTTACGACGTTGTTCATTACCCTACTGGCTGAATTTAGGATATTTATAGGCGGGTATATTCCGCTGTCTGTTAGTTCCCTGCTTAAAATAAAGTGTCCATCAAGAATTGAACGGGCCTGATCAGCAATAGGGTCTGCCGAAGTGTCGTCACCTTCTACCAAAACCGTGAAAAAGGCTGTAATTGAGCCTTTGTCTTTTTCTTTTCCGGCTCTTTCCATAAGTTGGGGAAGAAGCATTATAGCGCTTGGCGGGTAACCTTTAGAGGTTGGAGGTTCTCCCATAGCAAGACCTATTTCCCTTTGAGCCATTGCAAAACGCGTAATGCTGTCCATTAAAAACAAGACATCTTTGTTTTTGTCTTTAAAATATTCAGCTACCGCCATTGCGCTGAAAGCTCCGTATTTTCTCATTAAAGCCGAATCGTCCGAAGTAGCTACGATTATTACGGTGTTTGTAAGATCCCCTCCGAGTTGATGTTCTATAAACTCAGGAATTTCACGGCCCCTCTCACCAATAAGTGCTATTACTTTAATATCGGCACTCGCGCCTTTTACGATCATACTCATAAGAGTGGATTTACCCACACCGCTTCCGGCAAAAATACCAAGTTTTTGGCCTTTGCCGCATGTTAAAAGGCCGTCGATGGCTTTTACTTTTGTTTCAAAAACTTCGTTTATCACACCTCTTTTCATAGGTGAAATCGGCTTTGTCATAATAGGGTATTTTGTTTCAAAAAATATATCGCCTTTATCATCAATAGGATTCATAAAAGGATCTACGACTCTTCCGAGCAGTCCTTCGCCCACGGGTATCTGCATTCCGTTTTCGTCGATGTAGATTTTGTCTCCGATTTTAAAGCCTTCAAGAAATGAAAAGGGAGTTACTACAAATGAATTCTCATCAAGTGCCGTTACCATTCCGAGTATTTCGTGATTTCCTGAGCAGATTTTGACAATATCGCCGATAGAGGGGTTTAATCCCGTGGCGATGAGGTTGGTCGGATTTATTTTTTTAACAATCCCAAACGGTTTTGAAAGAGGCTTTTTGCCGATTTTGTCTTTTATGCTGCTAAGAGCCATTCATATCCTTTGACGGATAAAAGTTTATTAAATTCTCAATTCTCAATTCTTAATTCTCCATTTATTAAAAGTGTGTTTGTATAGGTGCGTTTATAATATTGAAAAATTCTTCCCTTGTTTTTTCCTCCAAGAAAATTCCTCTAAGCGCACTGCTTGATGTATAAGAGTGTTTGGTCTCAACACCTCTCATTTCCATACACATATGTCTTGCATGAATTACTACACCCACACCTTTTGGCTGTACCACTTCCATAATTGCATCGGCGATTTGTTCTGTCAATTGCTCCTGGATTTGCAGTCTTCTTGCAAATACGTTTACCATTCTTGGGATTTTACTAAGTCCCACAACCTTTTTATCCGGAATATAAGCTACGTGAACTCTTCCGAAAAACGGTAAGATATGGTGTTCGCACATAGAATAAAACTCGATGTTTCTTACTACAACCATTTCGTTGTTTGTAGATTCGAAAAGTGCATCGTTAAGCACTTCTTTTGGGTCTTTAAAATACCCGCTGCAGATATATTCGAAACTTTTAGCAACTCTTCTTGGTGTTTTTACAAGTCCGTCCCTATCGACATCTTCACCGATTGCTTCAAGAATCATTTTGGCGGCTAATTCAAGTTTTTCTAAATCAACGCTCATTGTTATCCTTTAAAATTTTTGGTATTATACCCTTTAAAAAAAGGATTTTAATGTTAGAAGCAAAAAAAATTGACTCTGCCAATAGTATAATCAAAGCTGTAATCGAAAATCAAGACTTAGAAGCTAAAAAAGACAAAATTGCAAAACAAATCGCAAAAAAAGCTAAAATTCAAGGATTCAGACCTGGTAAAGTTCCTGTGAAAGTTGTTAAAAAAATGTATGCTGCGGATATCGAGCAAGACGCAATCAGCGAAGCTGTAAGAGAAGTACTTGACAATGGTTTGAAAGAGCTTGGAATTACTGATATGATTGCTGAACCTGAAGTAACTAAATTTGAGAAAAAAGACGACAAAATCGAAGTAGAAATTAAAGTATACACAAGACCTGAAATCGAAATCGGTGATGAATACAAAGAATGTGTTCCTGAAGTTGAGGTTCCTGAAGTAACTGACGAAGAAGTAGAAGAAGAAATCAAAAAAATCGCTGAAGCTCAGGCTGAAACTAAAGTTTCAAGAAAAAGAATTTTAAAAGAAGGTCTTATCGGAGTAATCGATTTTACAGGTTATATCGATGGTGAAAAAATGGAAAATGGAAGCGCTGAAGCGTATCCTCTTGAAATTGGAAGCAACTCTTTCATCCCTGGATTTGAAGAGCAGCTTGTAGGAATGAAAGTAGGTGAAAGTAAAAGAATTAAAGTAACTTTCCCTGAAAACTACGGAGCAAAAGAAATTGCAGGGAAAGAAGCTGAGTTTGACGTAACTCTTCAAGAAATTCAGGAAAAAGTGCCTGCGGAAATAAACGACGAACTTGCTAAAAAATATATGGCAAAAGAAGACGCAACATTAGACGAACTTAAAGAAATGATAAAACAATCAATCGAAGAGAGAAAAAAAGCTGAAGCATTCGCACCTAAAAAAGAAGAAATTCTTGAGTGTTTAGTTAAAAAATATGAAATTGATCTTCCTGAAAGCGTAGTAGAAAAAGAAGTTGAGATTATGATTAACAACGAAGCTCAGAAAATGACACCGGCTGAACTTAAAGAGCTTCAGGAAAATCCTGAAAAACTAAAAGAGCTTAAAGAAAAACTTTTACCTGAAGCAAAAGACAGAGTTAAACTTACATTTATTATTGATGCGATTGCTAAAAAAGAAGGTGTTGATGTGAGTGATCAGGAGCTTACTCAAATTTTATATTATGAAGCAATTATGCAAGGACAAAATCCTCAAGATGTGGTAAAATATTATCAGGAGAACAATTTACTTCCTGTAATTAAAATGAATTTAATTGAAGAAAAACTTCTAAATAAATTGTTAGAGGATAAAGTAAAAGGTAATTAATGAGTATTTTAGTTCCTACCGTTATTGAAAAAACAGGAAGAGGAGAGAGAGCATACGATATATACTCTCGCCTTCTTAAAGACAGAATTATTATGCTTCAAGGCGAAATTAACGATCATGTATCAAGCATAATCGTGGCGCAAATGCTATTTTTAGAAGCAGAAAACCCTGAAAAAGATATTTATCTTTATATCAATTCTCCGGGTGGAGTAGTTACAAGCGGAATGGCGATATATGATACGATGAATTATATAAAGCCTGATGTTGTAACAATCTGTATGGGGCAAGCTGCAAGTATGGGAGCATTTTTACTTTCAAGTGGTGCTAAAGGCAAAAGATTTGCACTTCCACATGCGAGAATTATGATTCATCAACCTCTTGGTGGAGCTCAGGGACAGGCTACAGATATTGAGATTCATGCCAAAGAGATTCTAAGAATGAAAAAAGAATTAAACAAAATCTTAGCTGAAAACACAGGACAAAGTGTCAGAAAAATAGAAAGAGACACTGAAAGAGATTTCTTTATGAGTGCTGAAGAGGCAATGAAATACGGACTAATAGATAAGGTTCTAAAAAAAAGAGATAGCTAATGATCAAGAAAAAAAATGATAAATTTTCTACAAGTAATGGTGAAGTTGCTGGATTAAATGAACCGTCTTCTCCTCTTGAGGAGTTTGCAAAAAAAGTTTTTGACAAGCTTATTGAGGAAAATGTACCTCCTATTCCTTACTACTATAAAATGTATTTTTTAAATATGCTTGACGAAGAGCCGGAAAACTTTAGAAATCAGGTATATGAATTTATCACGCTTGAAGAAACAAACGAGTTGGAAAAAGATCTCGAAATTGAAAAAAAATTAAAACAGTCTTTTAAATATTCAAAAGAGCTTTTACAGCATACTGCAGTTTTGTATAAAAATTCACAAGCTATTAAAGAAATTTTTGAAAAATATAAGAGTGAAACGGCACATATAGCCAATCCTAAACTGTTTGAAAGACTAATAAGCGGATTTGAGGAAAAACTTAAAAAAATAAACGAAAAATTTGAAAATGAGCTTAATCAAATTAAACAGCTTTATTCAAAAAATGTTGAAATTTTAAAAGAAATTGAAAGCAATTCGATTTTTGATGCAAGATACGGAATTTATAATAAAAATTTCTTTTTAAAAGAACTGAAAAAAGAAATTAAATTGATTGAAAAATTTAAACACAAAAGCAGTGTTATTGTATTAAAAATAAGAAGCAGTGTACTTGAAGCGCTAAAATCTGAAAAATCTAAAATTTTACTTAACAGAAGTGTTGCAAAGATAATGCTAAAAACATCAAGAAGAACAGATATTATTGCACATTTGGGGGATGGTGTTTTTGCAATGCTTCTAAAACATACGGACAGGGTAGGTGCGTGTAAAACAGTTGAGAGACTTTCTGATATTATTAGTAATTCCGCTATTTTCCTTGAAGGTGAAGAGATAAATATCAAAATTGTTTCAGGAATTGTAGAGGTATTAGGTAATGATGATGTGGAAATTTGTCTTTCACATGCTTTAATGATGATGGAAAAAGCGGAACAAGATGATGTGCTATACTATATATATGAAGGAAGTTGATGGCGGTTTTAGATATTGTTACATATCCGAATAAGGTTTTAAAACAGATTTCAAAACCTGTTGAAAGATTTGATAAAGATTTACATAAACTATTAGACGATATGTACGAAACGATGATAAAAAACAACGGGGTAGGACTTGCAGCAATTCAGGTGGCTGTTCCTATCAGGGCACTTTTAATAGATATTGGAGATGAAGAGGGTAAGCAGAGCAAAGATACGCTTATTGAAGTTATAAACCCTGAATTTTTAACGTGGGACGGCACGCAAAAAGACACCGAAGGGTGTTTGAGTGTACCTGATTATTTTGATGAAGTTGAGAGATACAAAAATGTAAAAGTTAAATTTTTCGACAGATTCGGAAAAGAACACGTTATGGAAGCCGAAGGTTTGCTGAGTGTCGCTTTCCAGCATGAAACAGACCACCTTGACGGGCATCTGTTTGTGGAAAGACTTGATTATATTAAAAGAAAGAAGTTTGAAAAAGAGTGGAAAAAACTGCTAAAACAAAAACGAAAAAAATAAATTCAGCTACGCTTGAAGGATTTGAAGCCCAAAAAGTAGAAGTTGAAAGCTCATTTACAAAAGGTCTTCCTGGATTCGCGATTGTCGGGCTCGGCTCACAGGCGATTCAGGAGAGTAAAGAGCGTATTAAATCAGCTCTTTTAAATAACGATTTCGAATTTCCCCCTCTTAAAATCACTATCAATTTAGCTCCGGCGGATTTGCCCAAATCCGGTTCACAATTAGATCTTCCCATAGCTCTAAGTATTTTGTATCATAAAAAAAATATTGATTTAAGCGAATATCTTGTTCTTGGAGAGCTCGGGCTTGATGGGAGTTTGAAAGATACCAATTCCATATTTCCTATTATTCTTTCACTAAAGCCTAAAAAAGTGATTATTCCTCTTCAGAGTGCCGAGAAAGTGAGCAAAATACCGGGTGTTGAAGTTTATGCTTTTTCGCATATTAAGGAGTTTGAAGAGTTTGAGCCTAAAAAGGTGGAAAATAACGACTTTAATTACAGCCATATAAAAATAGAAGGCAAAAAATATTATTATCTTGAAAATTTCGAACTTGATTTTAAGGATGTACTGGGACAAAACCAGGCAAAAGAGGCTGCTTTGATTTCTGCGGCCGGGTTTCACAACATACTTTTTGAAGGAAGCCCGGGGGTCGGAAAGTCGATGATAATCGGAAGAATGAGGTATATTTTGCCTCCTATGAGTCTGGAAGAGATACTTGAAGTGGAAAAATATAATTCGCTTGAAGGCAAAGAAGTTACGTTTAAACCGGTAAGACCTTTCCGTTCGCCTCACTACTCATCAACAAAGGCGGCGATATTCGGAGGCGGCAGCAGGGGTGCGAAGATAGGGGAGATTGCGTTTGCGAATAAAGGAATGCTCTTTTTTGATGAGCTTCCGCATTTTCAAAAAGACGTGCTTGAGAATTTAAGGCTTCCACTTCAGGATAAAAAGGTGCTCATTAGCCGTGTAAATTCAAAAATAGAATACGAAACCGACATACTTTTTGCGGCTGCTATGAATCCTTGTCCTTGCGGAAATCTGTTGAGTACGAATAAAGAGTGCAGATGTACGGAGCTGGAGATTAAAAGGTATAAAAACAGAATCAGCGAACCTTTGTATGACAGGATAGAGATATATCTGCAGATGACCGAGGACGACTCGAAAGACACCGTTTCAAGTAAAGAGATGTTTGAAAAAATTTTAACGGCATTTGAGATACAAAAGGGTGAGTTTAACGCAAACCTTCCTGAAAATTATAAATTCGATATGAAAAACGGCGCTTACGAAATACTGAAAAAAGCGATTGTTAATTTTGGGCTTAGCAAAAGAAGCGAATTTAACCTGTTAAAAGTTGCTAAAACTGTTGCGAATATAAATAAAAGAAATAAAATTCAAAAAGAAGATCTTTTAAAAGCACTTCAGTTTAGAAGGCGTTAGATGAAAATAATATCCGATACACATTTCGGTCATACAAATATGCTGCTTCATGAACCTTCGAGAATGCAAAAAGCGAGAATGGAAGGGTATGAAGACTTTGATCGGTTTTTAATTGAATATCTTAATTCCTATATTTCCAAAAATAACGAAGTACTACATTTGGGAGATGTGGCTTTTAAAGACAGATATACAATGGCAGAAAAACTAAACGGTAAAATCACGCTTATCAAAGGCAATCACGATAAACAAAAACATATTGAGTTTTATAAATCAATAGGCTGGGATGTTATAGAAGATATAAGAATAGAAATAGATATTGATAAAAGTTGGTTTGATTATTTAAAATATAAATATGATACAAAAACCCTTGCAAAAACAGCCTGTCTGGTAAAAGAGATTAATGGTAAAAAAATTCTTTTTTCACATTATCCGGTATTTAATGACAATCCTTATGATGAAAAGTTTCAAAACATCTCTAATCTTCTTGAAGAAGTTTTTACGCTTTGCGGCTGTGATATAAATATTCACGGGCATACTCATTCGTATAAGGTTGCGGATAAAAGGTGTATAAACGCCTGTCTGGAAGTAAATGATTTTAAACCTCTTGAAAATTTTGATCTTTTATAATTGCTTTGTTGAAAATAAATATAAACTTGTTACAATAAAGCAGGAAAACTTTTAAGCCTTACCTTTAAGGAGTCGATATGAAACCTGCATTTAAAGAAGTATATACATTTGATAAGAAGTGTTATGAAGAGTATAAGCTTACAGAAGATATATTAATGGAGCATGCCGCATATTCTATGGCACTTGAAATATTTAAAAGAGTACCTAAAAATTCAGTGGTCAATATTGTAGCAGGTCCGGGCAATAACGGTGCTGACGGGGTTACACTTGCGAGAATACTGCTTGGGGATTATCATGTGAATCTGTATATGCCGCTCGGTGCAAAATCCGTGATGTGTAAACTTCAGCTTGAAAGATTTAAAGCTGTAGGCGGTGTGGTTGAAAATAAATACAAAAACTGCGACTGTCTGGTGGATGCGATATTCGGAAGCGGGCTTAAAAGGGATTTGAGTGACAATATTGTGTCTATTATAAATAAAATGAATCATTTACAAGCATTGAAAATAGCATGTGATATTCCTACCGGAATTGACGATAGCGGTAATCTGCGTCCGGTGGCTTTTAGAGCGGATTTGACGGTAACGATGGGTGCCGAAAAAATTTCTTTATACAGCGACGCGGCAAAAGATTATGTGGGTGAGATAATAAAAGCGGATCTGGGGGTTAGTTTTACTAAATATATTCACAAATGCTGTTATTTTATATTGGAAAAAGATGATTTAATAACGCCTATTAGAAAAAGACAAAACACACATAAACGTTCATACGGACATTTGGGTGTATTGGTAGGAGATAAGCCGGGAGCCGGGATTTTAGCTTCACAGGCGGCATTTAATTACGGATGCGGGCTTGTAAGTGTGGTAAGCCGTGAAAAAATCCAAACACCATATGAAATTATGCAAACGGGAAAAATAGAAAATTTCAGTGCACTTGCTTTCGGAATGGGTATGAACAATCATTTTGATGATATTTTAGACGATATTGTTAAACTTGAAATTCCTATGGTTATTGATGCGGATATGTTTTATAAAGAAAAAATAAAATCGTTTTTAAATAAAAAAGCCGTACTAACTCCTCACCCTAAAGAGTTTGCAAGTCTTCTTAAAATTTTAGAACTTGGGGAATATAACGTAAAAGAAGTGCAGGAAAGAAGGTTTGAGCTGGCTGAAAAGTTTAGTGAAAAATATCCGCATGTGGTATTGCTGCTTAAAGGTGCTAACAAAATAATAGCCTACAATAAAAAACTGTTTATTGATCCGAACGGTGATGTTGCATTAGCAAAAGGCGGAAGCGGGGATGTGCTTGCCGGAATTATAGGTTCACTTCTTGCTCAGGGATGGCATCCTTTGAAAGCCGCAATTCACGGAAGTTTAGCTCATTCACTTGCAGGACATTATAATCCGAATTATGCTTTAACTCCAACGAAGATTATTAAAAATTTAGAAAAATTAATATGATTTTTGATAGAGTTTTTTAAACTCTTCACATTTTTCCAATAGATCTTCTTTTTTTCCTTTACAAACTATCTGTCCATTTTTGAAAACAAGTATTTCATCCGCATTATCAATTGTATGAAGTCTATGGGCGATTATAAATACTATCATATCTTTAAGGTTGTTAATGGCGTCCATTATAACCGCTTCGCTTTTATTATCAAGTGCACTTGTAGCTTCGTCAAGTATTAAAACGTCAGGGTCTTTATATAAAGCTCTTGCTATTGCGATTCTTTGTTTTTGTCCTCCGCTTAAGTTGCTGCCGTTTTCCAGTAAAACAGTGTTTATTCCTTCAGGTAAAGATTCTACAAATTCAAGCAGATTCGCCTTTTTAAGGGCATTTTTGACTTTTTCTTCGTCAATTTCCTTACCATATGCGACGTTTGCCGCAATGGTGTCGTTAAATATATGGACGTTTTGAGGAATATATGCAATTTTTTCTCTTAAATCTTCCAGGGAGTAGCGTTTCATATTTTCACCGTTTATTAAAATTTCACCGCTGCTCGGGTCGTAAAATCTCATAATCAGACTTACAAAAGAGCTTTTTCCGCCTCCGCTGTCACCCACAAGTCCGACTTTCACAGGTTTTTCGGCAGTGTAGGTTATATTTTGAAGAGCCGTATTGTTTCCGTATTTTAATGATACGTTTTTAAATTCTATTTTTTCAATATTATCAAGCTTTTTATCTCCAGATACAATCTGAGGTTTGAGGTGGAAAATTTCTTTTAACCTTTCGTTTGCAGCGATGGCGTTTTGGAGGTTGGAGTATGTGTTTGATGCTCTTTTGATAGGTTCGGTCATCATAAAAAGAGCCGTCATAAAAGAAAAAAACGCACCTACACTCATCTGTCCCGTAATAACCTCATGACCTCCTACTATGATAACTATTGCCGCTACGGTTGCGTTCATAAGTTCGAGTATAGGATTTAAAAGTGCTGAAGTTCTGATTGTTTTAAGGTTGATTTTTAAGTATTTTAAATTTTCTTCTTTAAATTTTTCATATTCGAATATTTTGGCATTGTATGCTTTTATTGTCTCGATGTTTTTAAATATTTCGCTTAAGTGTTTGTTTAAATCTGCAGTTTTGGCCTGGGACTGTTTTGAGAGGTTTTTCAGTTTTTTGGCAATTTTACCTATCGGATAAATAATAAGCGGCATAATTATTATCGCAAAAAAGGCTAACTTAGGGCTTTGATATATTACAACTCCCAACAAAAACAGAGCCATTAGAATATCTCTTATAAAGTTTGCCAGGTCGTGGCTTATGGCACTTTGTATTCTGTTGATATCGTTGATTATTCTGCTGACAAGTTCGCCTGAGTGTGTTTTTTTGAAATAATCCATATCAAACGTTAAAATATAATTTAAAAACTTGTCTCTTATCTGTCTTACTACGTCTTCGCCTATGTATGTAACGTAATATGTCTGAATGTATCTTCCGACTCCTTTTATGAAGTAGATAATAATAATTCCAATCGGAAGTAGGTATAAAAGATGTTCGTTTTTTTCAATGAATATTTTGTCAAGAACCGGTTTGATGATATACGCAATGGCAGCGGTGGATGCAGATACCATTATCATCCCGATTACAGCTAAAAATATCTCTTTTTTGTAATGTTTATAATAAGGGAGGTATTCTTTAATAAATTTCCACAAAATCTAAACCTTTCATTTGTTATAATTTTACTATCTTATCAAAATTTAAAGGAAACAATGGATACGATAATAAAACTGAGTTCTTTAGGTGATATTATACATTCTTTGGTTGTTTTGCCAAAACTTGAAAAAAAAATAGATTTTGTGGTGGATGAATCATTTAAAGATATTTTACAAAACAATCCTTATATTAATAACATTGTGCCTGTAAATTTAAGAGCCGCTAAAAAAGATAAAAAGCAGCTTTGGAAAATTTACAAAGAGCTAAGACAAAAAACATATCAAAATGTATACGATCTGCAGGGGCTTATAAAAAGTGCTCTGGTTGCGAGAATAATAGGAAACGAAGTAATAGGGTACGCAAATCCGAGGGAAAAAATAGCTTCAATTTTTTATGATAAGAAAATAAAATCAAAAAAGAAATTTGCCGTTCAGAGATATTTGGAGCTTTTTGAAATGGAAGATGACGGTTATTTGATTAATCACCCGAAACTACTGTTTTATAAAGACAGGGAATTTGAATATTTAAGCCGTGATAAAAAAAACATAGTTTTTATAATAGGTGCGAGCTGGGAGTGTAAAAAAACACCTCTTCACGTCTGGACTGAGCTTGCCGAATATTTTAAAAACGAAAATATAATTATTCCCTATGTAGGCGAAAATGAAAAAAAAGAGGCGTTTTTTATAGCCGATAAGGCCAAAAATGTCATACCCGTAAGTCTAAATCTGAATGATTTAAAGGCTTTGATAGACAAAAGCGATTTGTTAATCGGAAACGATACGGGCCCTAGTTTTATAGCTTGGGCAAATAACATTAACAATATTATTTTATACGGATGTACTTATAACAATAAAATTTTGGAAAACAGGTATTCTAAAAGTGTAGAAATTCAAAACAAAGAAATAAACAAGAGGTTAAACGTGATGGATAAAATGGATGTAAAAAATATAATAAAGAGAACAGATGAATTTTGATAATATGTTTTATTACGGATATCTGTTTTTAGAAAAATTACTAAAAATATGTCCTGATTTTATGAAAAAATATTTAAAAAAATTATTGACATTTCTGTTTTATAAATTTGATTCAAAAAGAAAAAAGATAGTGTTTGTTAATCTTGATTTAGCTTACGGAGATACTCTTTCTAAAAAAGAAAAAGAAAAAATAGCAAAAAAAGTTTATGAAAACTTCGTAAGCAATCTGTTTGAATTTATCGAACTTTCAAAAATGAGTAAAGAAGATTTGGCCAAAAAAGTTGAATTTGAGAATCTTGAAATAGTGAAAAATGAGCTTCGAAAAGGGCCTGTGATTTTTACAGGGGCACATTTTGGAAACTGGGAAATTTCATTACTTGCGATAGGCGCTTTTATTACACCTGTAAGTGCAGTTGTTCGTGAAATTGATAATTCAAAATTAAACGCAAGAATTAAAAAAATTCGTGAAAAATTCAATGTAAAAATATACGGTAAAAAAGGCGCTCTTAAAAATTTAATGAGAGATTTGAAGAACGGAAGAAGCATAGGAATTTTAGTTGATCAGAATACATCTAAAGAAGAAGGGATTGATACCAAATTTTTCGGTAAAAAGGTTCTTCAGACACCAAGTGCGGCGCTTCTTAGTAAAAAACTGAAAGTTCCTGTTGTTATGGGCTTTGCAGAAAAAAAAGACGATAAATGGGTTATAAGTTTTAAAGACGTGTTTGTTTGTGATGATATTCAAAGCTGTGTTGACAGGCAGTCTAAAACAATTGAGGAAGAAGTTAAAAAATATCCGGAATTATGGTACTGGTTTCACAGAAGGTTTAAACATTATTACGAGGACAGATATGAATAAGCTGAGTGTCGTAATAATTACGAAAAACAGTGCAAAATTTATAGAGGGCGCGGTTAAATCCGCTTTGTTTGCCGATGAGGTTTTGATACTTGACAGCGGAAGCAGTGACAATACATGTGAAACGGCTAAAGCTATGGGTGCGAGAGTTGAATTTCAGGAATGGCTCGGATTTGGAAAACAGAAACAAAAGGCTGTCGATTTGGCAAAAAACGACTGGGTTTTTGTGCTTGATTCGGATGAGAGAATAACCGCTGAACTTCAAAATGAAATAAAAGCCATATTGGAAAACCCGGAATTTAACGCATATTATGTTCCGAGAATAAATGTTTTTTGGGGCAGGGAAATAAAGCGTTTAGGGCTTTATCCTGATTATTCCGTAAGACTTTTCGATAAAAAAAAGGCAAAATTTAACGAAAAAGAAGTCCATGAAAGTGTTGAATGTGAATGTGAAATCGGGTATTTGAAAAGTCCCATGAAACATTTGGCGTATGAAAGTATTGAAGAATTTATCGATAAGCAGAACAGATATTCAACTCTTGGGGCGAAACCGAATAAATTAAAAGCTTTTATTTCTCCTTTATGGACGTTTTTTAAGCTGTATTTTATAAAGCTCGGATTTTTGGAAGGCTGGGATGGATTTGTAATCGCAAGGCTTTATTCACAGTATACTTTTTGGAAATACGTCAAGGGGAAAAAATGAAAATTTTGGTTATAAAATTCAGAAATATAGGAGATGTTCTTTTAACTACTCCTTTAATTAAAAATCTGAAGATGAATTTCCCCGAGGCGCAGATAGATGTTGCGGTAAATAAAGGCACGGAAGCCATGCTTAAAGGGAATCCGAATATAAACAGAATTTATTCATATAATAGAAGCTATTATAAATCTCTTCCGAAATTAAAACGTTTTATTGAAGAATATAAATTTTTAAAAAGTTTTAAAAATTATGATATGGTGATCAATACAACTGAAGGAGACAGGGGCGCTTTTATAGCAAAATTCAGTGATGCAAAGATAAAGATCGGTTATAAAGTCAATAAAAATATTATGTTGAAAAAAGCATTTAATTTTATAATGCCAAAGCCGCTGCTTATGAGACATATTATTGAGAATAATTTGGATGCTTTAAGGATTATAAATAAAGATATATATGAAAAAAAAGTCGAAATTTTTTGGAGTAATGAGGATATTGAAAAAGTAAAAAAGTTAATACCGGATAATTTTATTCATATCCATCCCGTTTCGCGTTGGCTATTTAAATGTATAGATGATAAAATTATGGCAAATATTATTGATTTTTTATATGAAAAAGGCCAAAAAGTTGTAATAACGGCCAGTCCTGATAAAAAAGAAATAGAAAAAGTTAATAAAATTTTATCTTATTGTAAAAATAAGCCGATAAATTTAAGCGGAAAACTCAGTTTAAATCAGGTGGCATATCTTTCAAGCAGGGCTAAATTGTTTATAGGAGTAGATACGGCTGTTATGCATATGGCGGCGGCTGTAGATACTCCCGTTGTGGCGTTTTTCGGTCCAAGCGGGGCGTTTAACTGGGGACCATGGGATAATGAGCTGTTTGAGAGCGGATATACGAAAAAAAGCGGAATTCAAACAATGGGAAAACATACGGTTATACAGCATGACTGGGATTGCATCCCATGCGGAAAAGACGGTTGCAACGGAAGTAAAGTGAGTGAATGTTTAATGCAGTTTGATATGGAAAAAATTTTTAATATTATTGAGGAGAAACTGTGAGGGTTTTACATACGGAATGGTCTGACGGATGGGGAGGACAGGAAATCAGGATAATTTCTGAAATGGAAGGTGTAAGAGAACAGGGAGTTGATGTAAGACTTGCCTGCAGGGAAGAAAGTAGGATAAAAGATGAAGCTTTAAAAAGAGGTTTTAAGGTTTATACGTTGCTGTTTAGAGGTAATTTGGATTTTAAAACGCTTTTTGAGTTAATGAAAATCATAAAAAGAGATAAAATAGATATAATTAATACTCATTCCGGAAAAGATACGTGGGTTGGTGGAGTTGCCGCAAAGCTTAGCGGAGCAAAGTTTATAAGAACAAGGCATCTAAGCAACAGAATAAACCCTTCAAGGACCAATTTTATTAACGAACTTGCGGATTTTATTATTACAACGGGTGAGAGTGTTAGGGAAGATATGATTAAATATAACAGAATAAACCCTGAAAAGATAATGTCAATTCCGACCGGAATAGATGATGAAATATTTGATCCTCAAAAGTATGATACAAATGAGTGCAGAAAAATTTTCGGTTTGGATAATAATAAATTTTATATCGGAATAGTGGCAGTTTTGCGTTCATTTAAAAGACACGACTTTTTTTTGGATATTGCCAATTATTTTAAAGATAATGAAAATATTGAATTTGTAATAGCCGGTGAGGGACCTAAAAGAGAAGAAATAGAAAAGAAAATAAAAGATTTAAACTTAAAAAACGTAAAACTTTTAGGACATATTACAAAAGTGCCCGAATTTTTAAAAGCTATAGATTTGCAGCTGTTAACATCCGATTCGAAAGAAGGTGTTCCGCAGAGTGTAATACAGGGGCTTATGATGGAAAAAGATATTATTGCTACGAATGTAGGTAGTGTAATGGATCTGTATAAAGATAATAATTTTTTGGTTTTAGAAAGTTTGGATTTAGATAACTGGATTGATTCAGTAAATAAAATATATGAAAAAGAGCTTGTTTTTAATAAAGACAGGAATTATATAGTTGATAATTTTTCAAAAAAAGCAATGGTGAATAAAGTACTTGGTGTGTATGAAAAGGTTCTTAAATGAAAATTTTATTGATAAGAAATGATAATTTGGGTGATTTGATATGTACTACGCCTTCGATTGAGGCATTAAGGAAAAAATATCCTGATGCTCAAATTGATATAGTGGTAAATAGTTATAATTTTTTGGGAATCAGAAACAATCCTTTTGTAGATAATATATACATTTATACCAAACCTAAACATGTGAAAGGAATAGGAGAAAAGTTAAAGGCATTGTTTGGTAAAATAAAGATATTTAACGGTATCAGAAAAGAAAAATATGATGTAAGTGTTGTTTTTAGAAGTGAATATTCGCCGTCTGCGGAGCAATTTAGTAATATCAGCAAAGCTAAAATGAGAATAGGGGTAAAAGATAAAAAAGGAAGAGATAAATTTACGATTCATATAAAACCGGATAATAACAAACATGAAATAGAGTTTTGTTACGATTTTTTAAAACCTTTAGAAGTTGAATATAATAATGAAAAACCTTACTTTTATGTTGAAAATGAATATATTAAAAAATATAAACATTTAAAAAGCGCAATTCATTTTCATATTTCTTCAAGACTTAATGAAAATCAGTACTCCAAAGAAAAGTTTAAAAAAATTATAGATAACCTAAAATATGAAAAAATAATAATTACTGCGGAACCTAAAGATTTTGATGATGCTGAGTGGTTGGAGAAAAACACCAAGGCTTCTTTTATAAAAACCAAATCATTACTGGATTTAGCTGGGATTATTTCAAATGATAAACTGTTTGTAACACTTGATGGAGGAGCTTTACATATAGCCCCGGCTCTTGGAATTAAAACAATAGCTATAAGCGGAAAGACAAATATGAATAAATGGTATCCGTGGGGATATAAAAATTTAGTAATTCAAGATGAAAGTAAAATAGCCGAAAATATTGAACCAGAAATAATTATTAAAAAAGTAGAGGAAAATATATGAGAATATTTAAGTATATTATTCCTTATTTTTTACCTAAAAATCAAATTATAAAAACAAATTTGGTTCCTATGGAAGAAATCGATAAAATAGTCTGTTTCAGTAATACCGCAATTGGAGATACTCTTTTTAATACACCTGTGTTTAGAAGCTTGAAAAAACATTTTCCAGATAAAAAACTGATTGCGGTTATGAATCCTAATAATTATAAACTGTTTGAAAACAATCCTTATATTGATGATATTATTTTATATTCAGGGAAAACAAAACATTTTTTTAAAGCATTGAAAGAATTAAAAGAAATTAATCCTAAACTTATTTTAGCATTACATTCAAATGATCCTCAGGCTACTCCTCTTGCGGTTTTAAGCGGGGCAAAATATATAATAAAACTTCCAAATGATAAAAATCAGTTTACGAAATGGCATAGTAACAGTATAGTTTCTAAAAATCATAATGAGCATTTTATAAAAACAAGACTTAAATTTTTAAAATGGCTCGGAATTGAAGAAACTGATTGTCGAATGGACTTGTTTTTAAAGGATGAATGGATTGAAGAAGTTGAAAAAACTTTGCCCAAAAATAAAAAGTTAATAGGATTTCAAATAGGGGCTTCTACAATTAGCAGAAGATGGTTTAATGAAAGATGGGTAGAACTTGGCAAAAAGCTTTTAAGTAAATACCCGGATATTAATATCGTTTTAACCGGTGCTCCGAACGAAAAAGAGTTAACCGATGAAGTGGAAAGAGGAATTAACGATAAAAGAGTTTTAAATTTAGCCGGTAAATTTTCTTTAGGGGGAGCTGCGGCATTGATAGATAAACTTGATTTATTGGTTACGCCGGATACGGGCCCGCTTCATATGGCTATAGCTTTAAAGACTCCGACTTTAGGATTGTTTGTTGCGGGTGAGCCTCAACAAACAAATGCCTGTTATGATTTGGAAATTCATCCGTTTATTCAAAAGCCTAAAACATGCACACCATGCATTGATAAAAAGTGTAAATATCCCGAGTGTATGAAACAGATTACTGTTGATGAGGTGTTGAAAAATGTTACAAGGCAGATAAATGAAGTTTAAAGATTTTATATGGATAATGAAGCAAAAAAGAAACAGTAAAATATCATTGAAAATTTTTTTAAAAGGTAGTGAAAATATCACTATAGGGGCTCAATGTAAATTGTACAGATATTGTGAACTGGATGCTTCAAACAGAGGAAGGATTATTCTTGGAGATAAAGTAACTTTAAATCCATATGTTTTTTTACAGGCTAATGTAAACGGTTATATTGAAATAGGAAATAATACTGAATTAAATAATTTTACAATTGTAAACTCGGGCGGTAAAATCGTAATAGGTCAAAATGTTTTAATAGGACCGAAAGTAAATATTATTGCGTATAATCATTCATTTGAAAGTATTGATGTTCCTATTAAAAAACAAAAGTCAAAAACAGCCCCAATAATTATTGAAGACGACGTCTGGATAGGAGCAAATGTTACAATTCTTCCGGGAGTAAAAATAGGTAAAGGAGCCATAATAGGTGCCAACAGTCTTGTTAATAAAGATATAGAACCTTTTAGTATTAATGCGGGAGTGCCTTGTAAAAAGATAAAGGAAAGAAAATGAAGAAAATTGTTTTATTAAACGACAGTTTAATCGGCGGTGGTGCTGAGAGGATTACCTTGAATTTAGCAAGAGGCTTTTTAAAAAAAGGATGCGAAGTTCATATAGTTTTAGTGAAAAACATCATAGAACATGAAGTTGATCAACATATAAAAATACATACGTTGACCGATGACGGAGTTATATATAAAAATAAATTTTTAAATAAATTGGCTTTGGCTAAAAAACTTAAAAGTACTATTCAAAATATTGAAAAAGATGGAAAAAAAGTTGATATGTATATCTCTAATGCAGAGGATATGGATTTACTTGGTAGAAAATTGAAACTTCCAAATTTTTATATAAGATACAGAAACTCTATGTATGAGTATTATGTAAGTAAATTCAAAAATAAAAAAGGCTTGAAAAAACTTTATCATAAATTCAGATTTAAAAGGAAATTTAAAAAAGTTTATGATAATGCTAATATCATTACAGTAGCTAAAGCTTTAGAAGATGATTTGATAAATAAAATGGGAATAAAACCAAAATTTATAAAAACAATATATAATCCGTTTGATTTTGAATATATAAGAAAAAAAGCCGAAGAAGACAATCCAAATATTCCTAAAGTGCCATATATTATTTATGCGGCTAAATTTGAGAATAGAAAAAATCAAAAATTATTGGTAAAGGCATATAAAAAAGCAAATGTTGAGATTCCATTAGTATTAATAGGTAATACATATACGAAATCTGATAAAGAGTATTTAAATGAACTTAAAAAACTGATTAAAGAGCTGTCGCTGGAAGATAAAATTATATTTCCTGGATTTCAGAAAAATCCTTATCCTTGGATAAAAAATGCAAAATTATTTGCAATGTCTTCAAATAGTGAAGGTTTACCTTTGGTTCTGGTCGAATCACTGATTTTAGATACTCCTGTGGTTAGTACGGATTGTCCTACAGGACCGAGTGAAGTACTTGTCGGTGATTTAAAAGAGTTTCTTTCTCCGGTAGGTGATGAAGATAAACTCGCTAAAAATATAAAAAAAGCATTAAACAGATATCCTGAGATAAATGATAAAATTTTGGAAAGATTTAAGTTAGACTATTCTATACAAGAATATCTTAATTTGTTATGAAGGATAGATAGAATATGAGTATAATTAAATATAAAAATTATTTAGATATTTTATTTTTATTTATATTTTTAATAACGTTACCAATTTCTCATGTTGCAGCAATTCAAAATATATCATTTGGTTTATTTATATTAAGCTTTATCTTCATATATAAACCAAAAATTAAGATAAAAATATTATGGTATTATAAAAATCTATTGATATCTTTTTTCATATTAACACTTTTAGCTTTTTTATCTTTATTTAATACTCCAAATATTATAGAAACATTAAAGGAAATTAAAGGCGAAATATTTTTTAATTTAATAATTATGTTAACAGCTTTTTATTATTTCTTATATATTGAAAGAGAAAAAATTAAAATAGTTTTTTTTATGATATTAATAATATTAATTATACATACTTTAATTAATATATTTATATGGTATCACCATGGTTTTTGGCCTTACCGTGCCGGAGGTCTTCTTGATTCGGGAGGAGGAGAAAGATTTGGAATTTGGGTTACATATATGCTAGCAATGAGTTTTACATTTTTATATAACAAAAAAATATTTGTTATTCTCTTTTTATTATCTGTTATTTCAATAATTGCAAATCAGACGAGAGCAACATTTATAGCTTCAATATTAATATTATTTAGTGCAATGTTATTAAAAAGGATATTTAATTTTAAACTGATTTTATTAATGTTTTTATTTTTAATAGGGATATATCTTTTAATATCTAAAGATTTATCAAATAAAAGATATAATATTTATCAATATATTGATAATATACATAAAGTTTTTATATTGCCTCCCCATAATTTTAGACAAATAAAAATTGAAAGTTCATCATTACAAAGATTAAGTATGTGGAAATCAGCGTTAATTTATAGAGTCGAGCAACCTTTTATTCCTATAGAGTATGGTAGATTTTTATATGGAGATAGTATAAAAGAAGTATTTAAAAACGAACCAAAAAACTTACCTATTAGAGTTTATTCTCAAGTTCATAACGAGTTTTTAGGTATTTTATTTGGATTAGGTATATTTGGATTAATAGCTTTTTTATATATTATTTTTTATAATTTATATATTGCCAAAAATTTATATAAAAGAACACATGATATATTATATAAACAATATGCGCTATTTGTATATTTAGGGACGTTGGGATTTATTGTTTCCATGATGTTTGGCAGTTTTTTTGGAGACAGTGAATCTAAGTTTTTTTATTTTTTATACGGTTTGTTGCTGGCACTGAATATTAAGGAAAAAAATGAAAATCACTCTTCTTAGGTTAAAGTCTTCTAAATTTGGGGGAGCCGAAGTTTATTTAAGCAGGCTTTCGGACGAGCTTAAAAAGAGAAATTTTGAATTTGAAGTAATACATTGCAATGCTCCTAAATTTTTATCAAGCTGGCTTAAAATCATCTGGTATAATATTGAAGTATGTTTGTTTAAAGATAATAAATTTTATTTTTCCTTGGAACGGATAATATGTCCTGATATTTACCGTGCGGGTGATGGAGTTCATAAAACATTTTTAAAAATTGAAAATAAATCAAAATTAAATCCTTTACACTTTGTTTATCTTTTTATTGAAAAAAGAATGTTTAATAAAGCAAAGAAAATTATTGCTATTTCTAATATGGTTAAACGTAATATTATTGAAGAATATAAAGTTCCATCTGAAAAAATTGAAGTTATTTATAATGGAATACCTCTAAAAGAAAAAGTTTCTTTTGATGATATTAAAAAAGAATTTAATATTAATAATGAAAAAACTTTGCTTTATGTAGGAAGTGGATTTAAGAGAAAAGGCGTAAAAGAAGCATTGGAAATTATTTCTAAATTAGAAGGAGAATTTAAATTTTTTGTAGTGGGAAAAGAAAAAAATATTGAATGGTATAAAAGCTATGCAAAAGAACTTAATATAGAAAATAAAGTTATCTTTACAGGTCCAAGAGGTGATGTGGATAAATTTTATTCTATGGCAGATATTTTTATATTCCCTACAAAGTATGAGCCTTTCGGGAACGTGATTTTAGAAGCTTTGAATTTTGAGAATGTTGTTTTTACTACCGAAATGTGTGGAGGAGGAGAAATATTGCCTGAAGAGTGGATAATAGACGAAAATGTTGTAAATAAAATCCAGGAACTTTTGGATGATAAAGAAAAGCTTGAAAAGTTAAAGAAACAGGCAAAAGAAATTTCTAAAAATTACAGTATAGAAAAAAACGTAGATGAAACGATTAAGGTTATAAATGAAGTTATTAATTGAACCTCCAACCTGGCTGGGTGACGCTGTAATGGCAAGCGGGGCGATAAAAGCTCTTTTGGATGAGCTTAGACCTGAAAAAAGAATAGTTTTTGGAAGTTTTGTAGCGACTGAGCTTTTGAAAGAGTGGTTTGATGAGGTGATTGTAATTGATAAAAAGCATAAATTTAAACAATTTATGGATTTTCCAAAGGCTGATATATTTATCAGTTTCAGAACCAGTCTGTATTCTAAAATTTTGGGATTGAAGGTAAAAAAAAGTTTTTATTTTGACAAAAATCTTTCAGGGCATATGGTTGAAAAATATTCGAAATACGTAAATACTATAATCGGAAAAAACGAAGTTTATTCACCTGTTTTGCCTTTTGAGCCTAAATATTTTCAAAAACCGACACTGGGAATAAATCCCGGTGCTACATACGGAAGTGCAAAAAGATGGTATCCGGAAGAGTTTGCAAAAGTTGCAAATGCCTTGGGTGAGAAATATGACGTAATAATATTCGGAGGTCCCGGAGAAGAGGATATAGCAAAAGATATTGAAAAAAACCTCGAAATTTCAAACTATCGAAATCTATGCGGTAAATTGTCCATTAAAGAACTTTGTGAACATATAGGAGGGCTTGATCTATTTATAACAAACGACAGCGGTCCTATGCATATAGCAGCGGCTTATAATGTACCGATTGTTGCGGTTTTCGGGCCTACGAATTACAAAGAAACGTCTCCTTGGAGCAGTAATTACAAAATTGTCACAAAAGATTTAGAATGTGCTCCGTGTATGAAAAGGGAGTGTCCTTTAGGACATCATAAGTGTATGAAAGAGATAAAAGCCGAAGATGTGTTAAAAGCTGTAAAGGAGCTTGTGTGAAAGCGGCGTTTTTAGACAGAGACGGAGTTATAAATATCGATACGGGATATGTTGGAAGAATAAAAGATTTTAAGTTTAAAGACGGAATATTTGAGCTTTTAAAACTGCTTCAAAACCTTGGATTTAGCCTTTTTATAGTGACAAACCAAAGCGGAATAGCCAGGGGGTATTACAGTGAAGAGGATTTTTATAAATTAACTGAATGGATGAAAGAAGAATTTAAAAAAAAAGGCATTGAAATTAAAGATGTTCGGTTTTGCCCTCATCATCCTAATATTACGGGAGAGTGTGAATGTAGAAAACCTAAACCCGGGATGATTTTGGATCTGGCTAAAGAATATGGAATTGATCTTAAAAATTCGATTATGATAGGCGACAGCGACAGGGATATAGAAGCGGCAAAACGAGCCGGAATAGAAAAAACGTTCAAAGTTGAAGAGAGCTTATATGATATAATTAAAAAAATAAAAAAGGAGTTTTTGTGAAATACTCTAATATAGATTTTAATAATAAAACCGTTGTAATTACGGGCGGTGCCGGATTTATAGGAAGCAATCTCGCTTTTTATTTTCAGGAAAATTATCCGAATTGTAAAGTTATAGTATTTGATAAATTTAGAAGCGAAGAGACTTTTAGTAACGGAAACCTTAAGAGTTTCGGGCATTTTAAAAATCTGCTTGGATTTAACGGTATTATTATAAGCGGAGATATAAACAATAAAGACGACTTGGCAAGACTTGAAGAATATGATATTGACTATATTTTCCACGAAGCCGCTATTTCCGATACGACTGTTGCCGATCAGAAAATAATGATTGATACGAATGTAAATGCTTTTAAAGATCTATGTGATTTAGCTGTCAGAAAAAACGCTTCAATGATTTACGCATCATCCGCAGCAACGTACGGGAACAGTACTGTTTTTAAAGTAGGGCATGAAAAGCCGAACAATGTTTATGGGTTTAGTAAACTGATGATGGATAATCTTGCAAAAGAGTATTTCGACAAAATTAGAATAGTGGGACTCAGATATTTCAATGTATACGGACCAAGGGAATATTTCAAAAATAAAACCGCATCAATGGTACTTCAGTTCGGACTTCAACTGCTAAAGGGCGAAAGTGCCAAGCTTTTTGAGGGAAGCGATAATATACTGAGGGATTTTATTTATGTTGAAGATGTAATTCAGGCAAATATAAAAGCATGTGAAACTGATAAAAACGGCGTATATAACGTGGGAACCGGTAGAGCCAGAAGTTTTCAGGATATTGTAAATATTTTAAAAAGAGAGCTTGAAATTATAAGAGACGATACATATATTCCAAACCCTTACATAGGTCAGTATCAGTTTTTTACCGAGGCGGATATTGAAGATACGAAAAAATACCTTGGATATGAGCCGAGATTTTCTTTAGAAGAAGGAATAAAAGCATATTTACCTGAAATTATCAGGATATATGAAGAGGAAGTAAGATGATTGCCGTAATAGGTGATTTTATGATAGACCATTATCTGTGGGGCAGGAGTGATAGGATTTCACCGGAAGCTCCCGTGCCTGTGGTGGAAGTGATTAAAGAAGAAGACAGACTGGGCGGAGCCGGAAACGTTGTGAATAACCTTTTGGCACTCGGAAGCGATGTCCTGGTATCTACGGTTATAGGTAAAAATTCCGAGAGGCTTTTAGAGCTGTTAAAAGAAAAAAATATAGATACAAGCGGGATTTTTATTGATGAAAGCCGTGAGACTATTATAAAAAGCAGGGTAATTGCAAGCAATCATCAGGTAATAAGATACGACAAAGAAACAAAGACTCCTATATCTTCCGAATATGAAGAGAAAATATTGAAATATCTGGATGAAAATATAGAAAAAATAGATTTGATACTTCTCAGTGATTATGAAAAAGGTGTTTTGACGAAGTCTTTAACGCAGAAAATAATAAAACTTGCAAACAGAAACAATAAAAAATTGATAATAGACCCTAAAAAAGATTTCTCAAAATATATAAACGCATGGATGATTAAACCTAATAAAAAAGAATTATCAACAGCTGCCGGAATGGATATAAATACTGAAGAAGATCTGATTAAAGCCGGATGGAAAGTTAAAAAAGAGCTAAACCTTGATTTTCTTCTTGTAACACTCAGTGAAGAAGGAATGGCTCTTTTTGGAGAAGAATATATAAAAATCCCTACAATTGCAAAAGAAGTATATGATGTAACGGGTGCTGGTGATACTGTTTTGGCAAGTCTTGGGTATTATTTGAGTAAAAGTGAAGATTTGGTTGAGGCTATGAATTTTGCAAATGCCGCTGCCGCTGTGGTTGTGAGTAAAATAGGAAGCGCAACGGTAACCCTTGAAGAGATTGAAGAGACAGAAAGAAGAATAGACAACAGCGTGGATTATAAAATAGTGGATTTTGAAAAAATTGCCCATATTGCAAATGATTTGAGAGCTCAGAATAAAAAAATAGTGTTTACCAACGGATGTTTTGATATTCTACATTTAGGGCACGTTAAGTATCTTCAAAAAGCAAAGGCGCTTGGAGATAAACTGATAGTAGGCGTTAATTCAAACGATTCCGTTAGTAGATTAAAAGGGCCTGAAAGACCGGTAAATGACGAATACGACAGGGCTTATCTTTTAGCAAGTCTTGAAGTGGTTGATTTTGTAGTGGTTTTTGATGAAGATACTCCTTATGAGCTTATTAAAAGAATAAAACCGGATGTTTTGGTTAAAGGTAAAGACTACGAAGGAAAAGTTGTAGTCGGAAGCGATATAGCAAAAGAAGTAAAACTTATAGATTTTGTAGACGGGAAAAGTACAACGAATATAATTAAAAAAATGAGAATGGAGAATTGAGAATGGATAATTTAAAAAAGTGTTTGCAAGAACATATACAAACGGCAAAAAAAACGGAAGACCTGCTTTCTTTGATTAAAGAGGCCGGGGAATTGTGTCTAAATGCTTTAAAAAACGGTAACAAAGTAATGCTTTGCGGTAACGGCGGAAGTGCGGCGGATTCTCAGCACATTGCGGCGGAACTTAGCGGAAGATTTAAAAAAGAAAGAATTCCTCTTGCAGGAATAGCGCTAACGACTGACACGTCGGCACTTACCGCTATCGGGAATGATTACGGGTATGAATATGTGTTTTCAAGACAGCTTGAAGCATTGGGTAAAGAGGGGGATGTGTTAATAGCCATATCCACAAGCGGTAATTCTCGTAATGTAATAAAAGCTATTGAAAGTGCTAAAAAAACAGGAATAAAAGTTATAACTTTAAGCGGAAAAGACGGCGGTAAAATGAAAGAAATGGGTGATGTGAATATTGTAATCCCTTCAAACGACACACCGAGAATTCAGGAAATGCATATTATGGTCGGGCATATGATCTGCGCTTTAATCGACGAAGGGTTTTAATATTTCGTCAACAATAAGTTTCGCCCCTTCTTTTTTATTTATTTCGGCTAAATTCTGAGATATTTTTTCCAAATCGGCGTTGAATATCAGACTTTCTATTTTTTCGATATCAATTTCGTCTTGTCTGATTACAAATCCGGCATTTTTATCTTCTAAAAACTTAGCGTTATAGTATTGATGATCTCCCGCGGCGTATGGATACGGAATAAAAAGAGCCGGAATTCGGTTTGCAGCAAGTTCAAAAAGAGTGGATGCTCCGGCTCTGCTTATCGCAAAGTCCGCTTTTGATATTTTTTGAACCAAATTCGGATCAAAGTCAAATACCTCAGCGTCAATTTTATTTTGTATGTAAAAATTTTTTATTCTTTCAAAATCCCTTTTTCCTGTCTGGTGGATGATTTGTATGTTTTTTTCTTTTAATTTAGGTGCGAGATTTGTCGCCAAATCGTTTATAGCCAAAGCTCCCTGGCTGCCGCCGAGAAAGATGATGGTTTTTAATTCTTTTCTTACTCTTGCCGTATCGAAAAAAATATTTTCAACCGGATAAGGGTCTTTATAAAAGAAAGTATTGAAAAATCTTTTGCTAAAAGGTTTTAAGAGTTTGTTGAGCGAGCCTATGTGTGCGTTTTGTTCATGAATAAATAAGGGGGTGAAGTTTAAAAGCGCGGCAAAACTCGCAGGTGCGGCAGAATATCCGCCTACGCTGAACACAGCATGGATGTTGTGTTTTTTTAGCAGTTTTTTTGCCCTGAATGAGAGTTTTAGGATGTGTATTAGCGAGTTTATTTTACCGAAGCCTTTTTTGTTTACCACACCGCTTGAAGGAAGAAAGTATTTGGCTTCAAATCCTTCATCGTTTTCAAACCACGCTTTGTCGGCACCTGATGTTGAACCGATGTATATTGGTTTTATGCCTCTTTTGTTGAACTCTTCTTTTATTACTTTTGCGATTTTCAGATGCCCTCCGGTGCCACCCCCGGTTATTGCAATTTTTTTAATTCTCAATTCTCCATTCTCCATTCTCAATTCAGTTTTGCTTTTTTGCTGATCATTAAAACCATTCCGATTGCGGTACAAAGAGCCACAAGCGAACTACCCCCGTAGCTTAAAAAAGGAACGGTAAGACCTTTAATCGGAATAAGTGATGTTACACCAAGACCGTTGAATATAAACTGGATCATAATAAGCGTTCCTACACCGAAAGCAAAAAGCTGGTACTCTTTTTTTTCGCTGCGGTTTGCGATTTTGTATATTCTGTATACGAGTGCGAGCATTAGTATAACTATAACGCTTATACCTATAATTCCCGTCTCTTCCGCAATTCCTGCTAAGACGAAGTCCGTATGCACGTCTGAGAGGAAACCTAATTTGAATATGCCGTTTCCGATTCCCTGACCGATGATTCCTCCGTGATAGATGGCGTTTAGCGACTGCTCAACCTGTCCGTAACTCATTGAACTTTCCACCGTAATATCCGGGAAAAAGTTGTTAGTCATCAGGTGAAGCCATGCTTTAAATCTTGCATATCTGTATCCGGAAGAGAGGATTGCGGCTATAAATACGAAAATACCTCCTGCTAAAATAATCGTAAACGTTTTAAATTTACCTCCTGCTATTAAAAGCAAAAATGCAAATAAAAGACCCATAACCATAACTTGTCCAAGGTCTGACTGATATGCCAAAATAAGATACCAAAAGCCTCCGAGTATTATGATGTAACGGATGATTAGCTGGAATTCTTCCTTTAGGGTTCTGTGACCTTTTACCTGTCTTGTGAAAGACCATGATAGGAAAAAAATTACACCTAATTTAAAAAACTCAACCGGTGCGAATTTAAAAGGACCTATTTTAATCCATCTTTTGGCTCCGTTAATCACGGGAGCAATGCTTTCAGGCAAAAAAGGCATGGCGATCACCAAAATAGCGGATATTATAAGAATACTCCAGCCTATTCTTTCAAACCACTTATCCGGATCAAGTTTGGCAAACCAGACCATTATCGCAAATCCCAATATTCCAAAACCGATATAACGCATTACAAAGTGATATTCGCTTAAATGCTTGGCATGTTCAAGGTAAACAGGCAGGGAATATGAAAAAAGAGCCCCGATTAGCATCAGTATACCGACAATTATGAATATAAGGGAGTCGACTTTTTGCAAATTTCACCTTTATGAAGTATAATATTGATAGAATTTTAGCATAAATAGGTTGTGAAATAGTTAAGTTGTGAAGCTGATAAGTAGGTAAGGTTGTATATGTTTATAAATTTGTTCGTAACTTGAACTTGTTTACTTAAAAATGGGAATGATTTTTGCTTATGAAAAGAAAAAGGAGTAACTGTGGCATTTGAGATCAGCAAAAGTTTTGATATCTTAGAAAAATCACTGCATTACAGAAAAATCAGACAGGATATGATTGCCAGCAATATCGCAAATGCCGATACTCCTTATTACAGACCTAAAGATATCAGATTTGAAGAAGCGCTGCAGGCTGAAGTTGATAAAAAGTTCAATATTAGAACTGCTCCAAAACTCGAGCTTGCAAAAACAGAGCCCGGACACATGGCCGCTCCTGACGAGAGTTCAGATGCTAAACCGATTGTGTTTTACAGAGATGGGCATTTGGCGAGAAACGACGGAAACAGTGTGGATATAGACGTTGAAACGACTGAAATGGCTAAAAACAATATAGCGTATAACGCTGCGATTCAGGCTTTGAGAAAAGATATCGATATCTTTAAAGCCGTAATAGATTCAAGCAAAAATATATAAGGGTAAATGATGGGATTTTTTAACAGTTTTGATATTTCCGGATACGGACTTTCGGCTCAGAGATTCAGAATTAACATAATTTCCGAAAATATAGCTAATGCAAACACTACAAGAACTGATGAAGGCGGACCTTACAGAAGAAAAGAGGTGATTTTTAAAGCCGTTCCGTTTGAAGAACAGCTAAATCAGGAAATAGAACAAAACTCTAAATTCCATCAATATGAAAACCCTCTTGATGAAGAAGGTGAAAATTACGCGGTGGCGAAGCCTCCGATTGAAACGGTTGTGGTTGACAAAGTGGTAAGAGACGATTCCAAACCTATTTTAAAATACGATCCGTCTAACCCGGATGCGGACGCAAACGGATATGTCGCTTATCCAAACATTAATCCCGTTATAGAAATGGCCGATTTATTAGAAGCTACACGTGCTTATCAGGCGAACGTAGCGGCGTTTCAGAGTGCGAAAACAATGGCGAACAGCGCTATTAATATTTTACAAAGTTAAGGAATAGGAAATGGCTTTTATAAATAAAGTTGAAAATACAAACAATATCGGAAATGTTGTTAATAATAAAAACAAAGCCGACGGCAGTTTTGAGGATTTGTTAAAAAAAGAACTCGACACAACAAACAATATGATGCAAAATGCCGAAAAAGCCGAAGCGGATATCGCTACAGGAAAAGTCGAAGATTTGGCAAAAGCGTCTATTACAATTCAAAAAGCGGAAATGCAAATGAAAATGGTTTTGGAAGTAAGAAACAAAGCCATTAACGCCTACAAAGAGCTTCTAAAAACACAAATTTAATGAAAAACACTAAAATCCCTATAATTTATATAATTTTTTTTCTTCTTGTAATGGCACTTTTCGGTGCCTTTTTGTTCTTTAGTGTTACCAAACCCAAAAGCTATTTCAATCCCAAAATAACAAAAATAGAAAGTGCGATAAGAGGAAGTATAAAAACCAAAAATTTCACTTTGGCGAAAAGTGAAAAAATCTACAGTGTGTATATAAACCCTACGTATATTGTTAGCGATAAAAAAAGAATGTTTATAGATCTTTTCAGTATATATACCGGAGTTGACAAAAAAACTCTTTACCGTAAATTAAGAAAACATACAAAAAGAATACTTTTAGCAAAAGTTGATTTAAAAACAAAGCAGCAACTTGTTTATCTCAGAAAAATTCTTGATTATTACAGGGTTTTTACTTCAATTAACGGCGTCAGAAGAGCGTATGATATAGAAAGTGTTGTATATATGGGAAAAAACAAATATGAGGCTCTTTTTAAAAGGCTTTATCCGTACGGTGATACGTTTGAGCCGTTTTTGGGAAGATATCTTAAAGATAAAGGAAGAGGCGATAACGGTATAGAAGATTATTACGACAATATATTACGTCCTCAAAAAAACGGTAAAATCGTAGGATACAGGGATGTAAGCGGAAATATAATTTATGATAAAAATTCGATTGTTCAATATCCTGTAAACGGTAAAGATATTGAGCTGAATATAAATCTTGTACTTCAAAGAAGAATAGAAAAACTTCTTGATGAAGCAAAATCCCTTTATCAGGCAAAAGAGGTAATGGCTGCCGTTATGGATTCTAAAACAGGTAAAATTTTGGCCATTGCCACGTCAAACAGATTCAATCCTTTACGTATAACCAAAAAAGACATACCGAATATGAAAATTAGCGCTATCAGATATTTATACGAACCCGGATCCGTTATGAAACCGATTACGTTTGCTATTTTGCTTGAAAATAAAAAGGTAAACCCTTATGAGGTTCTAAACGCATACAACGGTAAATGGAAACCTAAATGGAGAAAAACGTATATAAGAGATGACGACGCTTTTGCATGGCTTAGTGCCGAAAACGCTCTTGTATATTCAAGTAATATCGTAATATCGCAGCTTGCATTAAGACTCACACCCAAAGAATTTTACGAAGGGCTTAAAAATTTCGGATTTTCAAAATACAGCGGAATTGATCTGCCTTATGAGATAAAGGGTGTAATCAGGAGTTTAAGAGAGCTTAATTACCCGATTTATAAATCAACTACTGCATACGGGTACGGTATTATGGTGAATTTTATACAACTATTAAAAGCGTATAACGCATTTAATAATAACGGTATTGAAGTAACTCCTAAAATAGCCAATGTGCAAAGTGTTGCCAAACGTGTAATAAGTGCCAAAACCGCTAATGAAATGCTGAGAATCTTAAGAAAAATAGTTTTAAAAGGTACAGCCAAAAACGCATATATGGAAGATATCTTCACAGCGGGTAAAACAGGTACGGCACACGTAAGCGTTAATAACAGGTACGAAAAAATATATAATTCTTCATTTTTTGGTTTTGCAAATGATAAATCCCACAAATACACTATTGGAGTAACTTTTTTAGATATAAAAGCCCCCTTTCCTAATTACTTCGCTTCTCAAAGCGCTGTACCATTATTCAAAAAAATTGTTATAATAATGAAGGATGAAAAATTAATAGGGGATTAATATGGCTCAAAACCTTCCTCAAGCGCTGCTTGATTTGCTTAATTATCAATTTTTATCGTTGCCTATTTATAAAATATTAATAGCCTTTTTTATATTTTTTGTATTTTTATTTGCAAGAAAGTTTTTTACTTTAATAGTTTTGTCGTTTTTGAAAAAAGTAGTATCGAAAACTAAAACGGACGTTGATGATAAGTTTTTAAACGCTATACGTAATCCTTTAAGATTTTTATTTATTATTGCGGGTGTATATTTTCTTTTTTATTTTCTTGATGCAAACGGAGCTCTTTTAAATCATCTGCTTAAAGGTCTTTTGATATTTGATCTGTTTTGGATGATATATAATGTCATTACCGAGTTTGAGGAGTATGTATATCATTTATTGGGTAAATTCGGTAAAAGCTCTCGTGAACTCGCTTCGTTTTTAATAAAAATAACAAAAGTTTTTGTTGTGACTGTCGGTGTAGTCGCTCTTCTTCAGGATTGGGGTATTAATGTTACCGGCTTTTTGGCTTCGTTAGGTTTAGGTGGTTTGGCGTTTGCGTTGGCTGCAAAAGATACGGCTGCCAATATTTTTGGAGGCATTGCTATTTTAACCGATAATATTTTTAAAATAGGAGAATGGGTTAAAATAGGAAACGCAGAGGGAATAGTTGAAGATATTGGCATGCGTACGACTAAAATAAGGGCTTTTGACAAAAGGCTAATAGTAGTGCCTAATTCCGTAATTGCTAATTCAAATGTCGAAAATTTCAGCAGGCGTGACAGACGTAGGATTATGATGAGACTCGGATTAACCTACGATACTACGCTTGAAGTAATGGAAAAAATTCTTAATGAAATAAGAGAAATGCTTTTAAATCATCCTGATATACACAATGAGCCGATTTTGATATATTTTGATGAATATCAAGACAGTTCATTAAGTATATTTTGCTACTTTTTTACAAAAACTGCGGTTTGGGACGATTATTTAAAAATAAGAGAGGATGTTAATTTCAAAATAAAAGAAATAGTTGAAAAAAATGGCGCTTCATTCGCATTCCCTTCAAATAGTCTGTATGTTGAAACGCCAATAAGGATTGAACATGTTTAAAAAAATATATAAAAAAACATTGGGGTATAAATTATTTTTAGGTTTTTTGATTGGAATAGGGGTTGTGATTTTAGCGGTTTTATTAATGCTTACACCTATAGGCAGCGGTATTTTAAAAAAAGTAATTGAATCGAAAATAGACAGATACATACCAGGTGCTGAAATTACGTATTTGGATTATGGAGTTAATAATTTTTCTTTGGCTGCACAAAAAGGACATAATATTATAAAAGTTTACGGAGCCATTTTCCCTTTAAATGCAATGTTTGAAGGCAATGTGGAAAATCTTTCCGAATTATCACCTTATTATCAGGGAAAAATGAATTTAAGCGGTAAAATTTATATTGACAGAGATGATTTTGTTATTGAAGGCATGTCGTTTTTTGCAAACGGATATATGAATTTTAAAGTGAAATTAAACGATGATGTTAGTATTCATGCAAAAGGAAGCGATTTTGATTTGAAAAAGCTTCTTTATATTCTTAAGATAGATTATCCTTGGGTTGAAGGTAAAACCGATATACAGGTAAATAAAGAAAAAAATTCATTATTCAACGTAGAATTTAAAACTATAGGTGAATATAAAAATAGATTGGATACTGAATTCAAAGCCATAACAAACGTAAAAATGAAAAATAAAAAAGATTTAACATTCGAATCAAATATAAATGCTGATATTGGTAATATAGCTTTAAACGGACAGGTTCAAAAAGATAAATGGAATTACAGATTCAATGCTCAAAATATTGATTTATTGAAATTAAAACCTATATTATTATATCCGTTTCATACATATACTAATTTTACCGGAGTGTATGAGTCTTCTAATGACGTGCTGAAATTTAAAGGAAAAAATTTCCGTGGATTTGCCGATTCAAGAATAGAAATGACTTTTAAAATGGACGGTAAAGAGTTTTTTGACTATATAGGTGTTATGCAATTATTAAACGGAGTAATTTCCGGGACAATTAAAATAAATGAAAAATTCGGAACATTCGATATTGTAAGTAATGATACCAAATTCATAAAAAACAGTTTTACTAATAAAATAAGATATTTAACAGGTATTGATCTTTCGAAAGAAAATACCGGAAAAGTGTTTTTTAAAGGGCATTTTGATAAAAATCAAACGGTATTTGACATGTTGAGTACAAACCAAAACATATCTTTAAGTGTTAAAAAAGGTAAATTCACATATCCTGATAAATATGAAATCGTACTTTATTTAAGAAAAGGCAACAATGTATTTAAACTTTTACTTAAAAACGGAAATATAAGAGTTTTAGAAAAAAGAGACTTTAGGGAAAGAGATAATAAAATATTAGTCTTCTAATATCAACTTTCTTGACTTTTTCTCCTAAATTTTGTATAATAATAACGTAAAAATATTAGAATACATTCTTTAAAGGAGGGGACAATGTGGCCAACAGTATTTGATCCTTTTAAAGAATTACAAGATATCGAAAGAAGAATAGGTGCGGTTTTGAATACAAATAGACCTGTTCAAAAAGTTGAAGCTTTTACACCTGCGGTTAATGAAAAAGTTGATGAAAAAGGTTATTATCTTGAAATCGATCTTCCTGGAGTAAAAAAAGAAGATATTGAAATTTCAGTAAATGATGGAATTTTAACAATTTCAGGTGAAAGAAAACTTCAAAGAAAAGAAGAAAAAGAAAACTATACAAGAATCGAGAGCTTTTTCGGAAGATTTGAAAGAAGCTTCAAATTACCTGCGGATGCGGATGCAGATAATATTGAAGCTAAATATGAAAACGGTGTGTTAGTGCTTTATATTCCAAGACGCAAAAAACCGGAAGGTAAAAAAATCGAAATTAAATAATCTTCCACCTTCCATCTTCATCCTTCATGAAATAAGACTTATTTTGTAGCCATTTAATATCTATTTCATATTTGTTATAATCTCCTTGAAATAAATCAAGGAGGTTCAATGCTTGAAAAACTATTCAAACTCTCTGAAAAAAATACAAATGTTTCTACCGAGGTAAGAGCCGGATTTACGACATTTTTGGCTATGATGTATATCGTTCCTGTAAACGCAGGTATTATGAGTCTGACAGGAATGCCGTTTGACGCATTGATTACAGCAACGGCTGTTGTAACAATAATTGCGACTATCCTTAACGGATTTTGGTCAAATACTCCTGTTGCAATGAGTGTCGGAATGGGACTTAATGCGTATTTTACGTTCGGTTTGGTTAAAGGTATGGGAATTCCTTGGCAGACTGCTTTAGGAATTGTAATGATAAGTGGGCTTATATTCCTGGTGCTTTCATTTACGAAATTCAGAGTATGGGTGCTTGAATCTGTGCCTGTTGATATCAGACGTGCAATCAGTGCCGGTATAGGTGCGTTTATTGCGTTTATCGGTCTTCAGGGTATGAAGATTATCGTAAATAACGACGCAGTTTTAGTAGGGCTTGGTAATTTGCACGATCCGCATGTACTTCTTGGAATTTTTGGATTTGTAGTGGCTGCGATTATGTATGCATATAGGGTTAAAGGTGCGTTTATTTTTTCTATTATAATCACTTCAATCGTTGCATGGGTATTCGGACTTGCGAAACTTCCTGACGGTATAGTTTCACTGCCTGCAAGTATGTCTCCTATAGTATTTAAATTTGATTTAATGAGTGCTTTAACTTTATCTTTAATTCCAGTAATTATTACATTTTTAATTACGGATATGTTTGATACAATCGGAACTCTTGCCGGAATAGGTATGAGAGCTGGACTGTTTAAAGATGGAAGCAAAGAACTTCAAAAAACACTTGAAGCTGACGCGGCTGCAACTGTGATAGGAGCAGCACTTGGTACTTCAACAACGACTTCATTTATTGAAAGTGCGGCCGGGGTTGAAGAAGGCGGTAGAACGGGCCTTACCGCGGTTGTTACGGGACTGCTATTCATTACTACACTGTTTTTCTTACCTATATATAAAGCAATTCCGGAAAATGCGATTTATCCTATTTTAGTAATGGTTGGTGTATTGATGTTTAGTGAGCTTAAAAATATTGATTTTAAAGATACTACAATTGCAGTCAGTGCGTTTGTAACAATTATTTTAATGCCTCTTACTTATTCAATTACACTTGGACTTAGTGCCGGATTCGTTCTATATTTGATTCTGGCAGCATTTAGAAAAGAATTCGATAAAATCAATATCGGAACAATTACACTTGCAATTATTGGTTTAATGGCATTTATTTTTCATTAAAACAAAGAGCTTTGAGCTCTTTTCCTTTCTTTAAGGAAATAATAGAGCGAAAAAATTCCTCATTTTTCCTTTTTCACTTTTCACTTTTCACTTTGCTATATATTTATATGATATAATTCCATCCCCCTGAACGTAAAAGAGGTTTTGCAATTAGTTTAGAGAAGTAGTTAAGTTGTGAAGTGGATAAGTCGCTAAGGCACTTATCCGTAACATCGCAGCTGACTAATTGCAAGAGCTGGTCTTTGTACCTAAGGGGCGTTTAAACGGAAAACGTATTTTCCTAAAATTTAAGGAGAAGTTATGAAAGTTAGAGCATCAGTTAAGAAAATTTGCCCTAAATGTAAAGTGGTAAAAAGAAAAGGGATTGTAAGAGTTATTTGTGAAAATCCTAGACATAAACAAAGACAAGGATAAAACATGGCAAGAATTGCAGGGATAGACTTACCAAAAAAGAAAAAAATCGAGTATGCACTTCCATATATTTATGGAATCGGACTTACTACAAGTAGAAAAATTTTAAAAGATACTGGAATTGATCCGGAAAAAAGAGTTTACGAATTAACTGAAGACGAAGTTTCAATTCTAAACAAAGAAATTCAATCAAACTATATCGTTGAGGGTGAACTAAGAAAAATCGTTCAGCTTAACATTAAAGAACTTATGGACCTTGGGTGCTATAGAGGTTTAAGACACAGAAGAGGATTACCTGTTAGAGGTCAGAGAACTAAAACTAACGCACGTACAAGAAAAGGTAAAAGAAAAACTGTTGGCGCAAAAGCTAAATAAAGGGTGAGAGATGGCTAAAAGAAAAGTAACTAAAAAGAAAAAAATTAAAAAACAAGTTGGTCGCGGAGTTGTATATATTTCAGCGACATTCAACAACACTATGATTACTGTAACTGATGAAATGGGTAACGCATTATGCTGGAGCAGTGCGGGTGCACTTGGATTCAAAGGTAGTAAAAAATCTACTCCGTTCGCGGCTCAGCAGGCAGTTGAAGACGTAATGGCTAAAGCTAAAGAATACGGAATTAAAGAAGTAGGTATTAAAGTACAAGGACCTGGTGGTGGTAGAGAAACTGCAGTTAAAACTGTAGGTGCTATTGAAGGTATTAAAGTATTATGGATGAAAGACGTAACTCCGTTACCTCACAACGGATGTAGACCAAGAAAAAGAAGAAGGGTGTAACGATGGCAAGATATACAGGACCAGTTGAAAAAATCGAAAGAAGACTTGGAGTTAGCTTAGAGCTAAAAGGTGAAAGAAGATTAGCTGGAAAGTCAGCGCTTGACAAAAGACCTTACGCACCAGGACAGCATGGACAAAGAAGAACTAAAATTTCTGAGTACGGTTTACAGCTAAGAGAAAAACAAAAAATCAAATTCTATTACGGTGTACTTGAAAAACAATTTAGAAAATTCTTCCGTGAAGCAAACAGACAAGAAGGTAACACAGGGGAAAACCTAATCAAACTTCTTGAAAGAAGACTTGATAACGTAGTTTACAGAATGGGATTTGCATCTACTAGAAGATTTGCAAGACAGCTTGTAACTCACGGACATATTTTAGTAAACGGTAAAAAAGTAAATATTCCTTCTTACTTAGTAAAAGAAGGTGACAGAATTGAAATTAGAGAAAAATCTAAAAACAACGTACAAATTCAAAGAGCACTTGAACTATCACAACAGACTGGTATCGCACCGTGGGTGGACGTAGATAAAGAAAAACTTGTTGGTGTATTCCAAAGAGTACCAGAAAGAGAAGAAGTAAATATTCCGGTAGAAGAAAGACTAGTAGTTGAGTTGTACTCTAAATAATAGGGGCTAAAAAATGAATAAAATAAAAACAGAAGTTTTAATTCCAAGCGATGTTTCTTTCAAAGAAGAAGGAAACAAAGCTACAATCGAAGTATATCCTTTTGAAGCGGGGTTCGGGGTTAGCGTTGCTCATCCGATTAGAAGAACGCTAATTGCTTCAACTCCGGGTTTTGCACCTATCGCTCTTAAAATCGAAGGTGTAAAACATGAGTTCGACTCATTAAAAGGCATGCTTGAAGATGTTGCAAGTTTTATTATTAACCTTAAAAACATCAGATTTAAAATTAAAGAGGGCGATGAAGCAGTAGTTGACTATGTGTTCGTAGGTCCTAAAGAAATTAAAGGTAGCGATCTTGCTAATGATTTAGTTGATATTGTTACACCTAATGAATATATTGCAACATTAAACGAAGAAGCGGAACTTAAACTGACTTTAATTATCAGAAAAGGTATGGGATTCGTAGCCGTAGAAAACTTCAGAGATGAAATTCCAGAAGGATTTATCGGACTTGACGCATATTTCAGTCCGATTAAAAAAGTTGTTTACAACATTGAAAATATCTTAGTTGAAGACGATCCTAATTTTGAAAAAGTTATTTTTGAAGTTGAAACAGACGGACAAATCAGCCCGATTGATGCGTTTAAAAACGCAGTTAACAACTATTTAAACCAATTTAGCGTATTTTCAAAAGAATTCAAACTTGAGCAAAAAACGTCACAAAGCGTTGAGCTTGACGAAGTTTACAATGTACTTTTTGAACCAATTGAGAATTTGAATTTAAGAAGCAGAAGTTTCAATGCGCTTGACAGAGCAGGTATCAGATTTGTCGGTGAGCTTGTACTTATGGGTAAAGAAAAAATCTCAAATATCAAAAACCTTGGTACTAAATCTTTAGAAGAGATTTTTGACAAACTTGAAGAAATCGGATTCCCGTTAAATAAAACATTGCCGCTTGATATTAAAAAAGCAATTGAAGATAAACTATCACAACTTAAGGAGAATTAATGAGACATAAACACGGATACAGAAAGCTTGGTCGTGTTAGTGAACACAGACAGGCACTTCTTAGAAACTTAGCATGCGATTTAATCGAAAACGGTAGAATCGAAACAACAGTTCCAAAAGCGAAAGAGCTTAGAAAATATGTTGAAAAACTTATTACAAAATCTAAAAACGCTGATTTAAACACTCACAGATATGTTTATTCAAAACTTGGATCAAACGAAAGAGCTAAAGCGGCAACAAGAAAAGTAATAGAAGAAATCGCACCTAAATTCGAAAACAGAAAAGGTGGATATACAAGAATTATCAAAACAAGATTTAGAAGAGGTGATGCAGCTGAAATGTGTATAATCGAATTCGTTGGAGAATAAGATGGCTGAAATTCCTTTTTCTAATGAAGATTTAAAAGAAGCTGTGGCCGGCGTACTTGATGAAGTTAGGCCTATGCTTCAAATGGATGGCGGTGATGTTACGTTAATAGACGTAAGAAAACCGATCGTTTTCGTTCAATTACAGGGCGGGTGCGTAGGGTGTGCAAGTGCCGGTGCAACATTAAAATACGGTATTGAAAAAGCACTTAAAGAAAAAATACACCCTGAACTTGTAGTAATGAATGTACCTCATGGTTATGAGGATAAATTGGATGAGCTTGTCAAATATTCATTTTGATTTAAAAGAACTCCTTAAATCTGCTATTGAAAAGAAGGAGTACGGAAAGGTGAAGCTGCTTTTAGATAAGCTTTTAACCGATTCCTCCTCTTCTTTCAATCACGATGAAATAAACGGTATTTTATTCAGTGATGTTAAACTTCTTGTAAAAACAAAAGAAGACTTGGAAAATATACTTTTATCTACAAAAGTGATTTTTGAAAATAAAGAAGATCTTCTTGAATTTTTTGAAATGCTTTTAAACTACGGGTATAAAGAAAGTGCGATAAGTTATTTTGAAGAGTTGCTTTCAAATTTCAATGATTATGAACTTATAGACGGATTTAATACTCTTTTACAATAATGTGATATAATAAATCATGAACTACAAAGAACTTATACAAAAAGATCTTATTACTGACAATACAAAAGAGCTTAGTGAAGATAAGCTATTCTTAAAAACCAAACAAAATGAAAAATACTCTAAAGATATCTCAAAATATATTACTCCAAAAGAACTGATACAAAACTTAACCCTTAAAACAAAATTCATAGGAATTACAGGTACAAACGGTAAGACGACAACTGCGTTTGTCCTTGGACATTTATTGCAACAAGCCGGATACAGTGTAGGTATTCAGGGTACTGAAGGTTTTTATCTAAACGGTGAAAAAATTGAAGCCAAAACCCTGACGACTCCTCCAATATTCACAACGATTAAAAGAGCTGTGAAATATGAGCCGGATTTTTACATTATGGAAGTAAGCTCTCATGCAATAGTGCAGCAAAGGATAGAAGGTATTGAATTTACGGCTAAAATACTGACTTCATTCTCGCAGGATCATCTTGATTATCATAAAACAATGGAAGAATACAAAAGAGTTAAAGAAAGTTTTTTTCGGGATGAAACCGTTAAAGTTTTCAATGGAAAACTTTTAGTGAAAAATGAAAAGTGTAAAGTGAAAAGTGGAGGGTATGAATTTAATTTAAACTGTAAGAATTTATATGTTTTGGAAAAACCAATAGTAGATGATATCCCAATGGCAGGCGAGTTTAATAAGATGAATTTTTCATTAGCCTTGAAAACAGCTTCGTTGCTTACAAACTCTTCACTTTCAACTTTTAACTTTTCACTTTTTGAGGGTGTTCCCGGAAGAATGGAAATAGTTTCGAAAAAGCCTCTTGTTATAATTGATTTTGCGCATACTCCGGACGGTATGGAAAAAGTACTAAGCGCGGTGGAAGGGAAAAAGATTGTTGTTTTCGGTGCAGGAGGAGACAGGGATAAAGATAAACGCCATCTGATGGGTGAAGTTGCAGATAAATATGCAGAATATATAATTATTACGGAAGATAACCCGAGATGTGAAGATTCAAATGAAATTTGTAAAGAGATCGCTAAAGGTATAAAAAGCATACCGTATAAAATAATATCAAATCGAAAAGATGCTATCAAAGAAGCTGTAGATATAGCTAAAAAGAAAAATTATACACTAATGCTTTTAGGCAAAGGTGATGAAAACTACATACAGTACTGTGATAAAAAAATTGATTATAGTGACAGGGAGACGGTTAAGAAGTTGTTAAGTAATAAAGTTGTTAAGGTTAATTAGGGTTGTTATGATTATTAAGTTATTGAGGTTGTTAAGGTTTGTTAAAGTTATAAAAATTTATTAAAGTTGTTAAAAATATAAAAAACTTAACTAACCTTAAAAACTAAAAATCTAATTATCTATTTGTAAAATTAATAAAAATATGATATAAGTCGCAAAAAAATTAAGGAGCGTAATATGCAAATGCCAAAACCAAAAAATGTAATCTATATGTGTCAGGTTAAAAGACCGCCAAGTTTTCCAAAACCAAGCTGTGTTAGAGAAGGAAAAGAAGATCTTTTTCAATTCACTCAGCAAAAAATGATGGAAATGGGAATTGATCCTATGGTAAACTGGATAGTGCCTACAGGGTGTCTTAACAGATGTAACTTCGGACCGGTTATGATGGTGGAGCCTGGTCAGTATATGTATGTAGATCTTGATAAAGAAAAAATTGAAAAAATATTAAAAGAACACATCATCGGTGGAAATCCGGTAAAAGAATATTTAATTCCGGAGGAATTCTGGGCATAAGGATATAAAATGACAATTGAAATGCTTTATTCCAAAATCCACAGAGCTACGGTAACGGATGCTAATTTAAACTATGTCGGCTCCATTACCATCGACGAAGAGCTGATGGAAGAAGCGAACCTGCTTGTCGGGCAAAAAGTGGACATTGTTAATATCAACAACGGTGAAAGATTTTCTACTTATGTTATAAAAGGGAAAAGAGGCAACCGTGATATATGTCTAAACGGAGCCGCGGCAAGAAAGGTTCATCCGGGCGATAAAATAATAATAATCGCTTATGCAAACATGACACCCGAGGAAGCTAAAAATTTCAAACCTGCAGTGTTGATTGTTGATGATAATAACGATATAATTGAAAAAACAACTTATTTGCAGGAGGGGTAATGTTTGGTAATGTAGATTTAAACGAAATGCTCCAAAAAATTCAAGAGCAAATGCAAGAAGCCGATAATAAAATATATACCGCAACAAGCGGAGGGGGGCTTGTGGAAGCGAGTGTAAACGGAAAATTTGAAGTAATAGATATTAAAATAGACGATTCGCTTTTGGAAGACAAAGAATCGCTTCAGATTCTTTTAATGAGTGCGATAAACGACGCTATAAAAATGGCTGTGGAAGATAAAAAATCACAGGCTCTGAATATGTTTGGAGGTTTAAATATAGGACAATGAAAAAATTAATATTTTTTATCCCTCTTTTTCTTTTAGCGTCAACTTATCCGGATTTCAGACCCTGCTTGGTTAAATACTCTTTTGTAAAAAATTCTGTCCCTGTAACTAAAACAAAAAGTGTCACTTTTAACAAAAAAAACTGCATAAACTACGATCCTTTTACGGGTATGTGTATTATTAAGTCAAATAATAAAAGAAAAATTAAGTTTTTCGATAATGCGAAGCTCGGATGGTGGGCGGCAAGCATTAAACACAATGAAATATACGTAGGCAATTATGCAAAAGATGCTTTGTTTTTTTCTCCCGCTTTGTTAAGCGTTAAAACTGTTAAAAACAGCGTGGTTACCGATATGTTCTGCAGAGCGATCGGAATCGGAAGAGGTGACGGATTTATAAAAAGCGATATGATTAAGCATTTTGTAAAATACGGATATTGGGGAGATGCAGGAATTGAGGTTGATGAAAATATGAAAATTGTCAGTTTCGATCCGTTTTATATAAAAGGCATAAAAACGGGTGAAAAATTAGAAAAAATCAATTTAAAAAAAGCCACTCCCGAGATTTTTACAAAAACGATTTTAGAAGGCGTAAAAGGTAAAAAAGTAGTTTTGTGCATAGACGGTAAAAAAGTAAATATTAAAATAAGAAAGAAAAAATATCTTTATACTCCACTTGAACATTTCGGAATATCGGTAAACGATCATCTTGTAATTACAAAACTTCCTAAAAAACTTCAGCAGATATATTTTATAAAACCAGGTGCTAAAATAATAAAAGTAAACGGCGTCGAAATTAAAACTTTTGAAGAGCTTAAAAAAGCACTCTCAACTTACAAAAATGTTACAATTTCATTAGAACAGCAAGGTATAACAGCTACAATACCATTAAGGTAGGAAATGGAAGATTTTATAAAAAAAAATTTAATAAAGGCACCGAGTTTTCATCCGTATTATGAAAAAGCTTTAAATGAAATGTTGTTGGCAGGAGGTAAAAGATTCAGGCCGAAACTCTTGCTCTCAGTCGTAAAAGCGTATGAGCCGCTTTTAGTAGAAAATGCAAAATATGCGGCTTACGCGATTGAGCTTATACACACATATTCATTAATACACGACGACTTGCCTACTATGGACAATGCCGATCTTAGACGCGGCCATCCTACGCTTCATGTAACGTATGATGAAATTACCGCATTATTAGCCGGGGATGCGCTTAATACATATGCGTTTGAGGTTCTTTCAAAATCTCCGTTTAGCAGTGATGTTAAAATTGAACTTATTAAAATTCTCAGTGAAAACGCCGGAGCCGGCGGTATGGTTTTGGGGCAGGCAATAGATTGTTATTTTGAAAATAAAAAACTGAACTTGGATGAACTTAAATTCCTGCATCTTAATAAAACTGCGAAGTTAATTGCGGCAAGTTTGCAAATGGGAGCGGTTATCGTAAATTTAGATAAAAAACTGCAGGAAAAATTATATAATTTCGGAATTGATTTGGGAATTCTTTTTCAGGTGCAGGATGATATACTGGATGTGACAATGAGCAGTGAAGAAGCAGGTAAGACTACCGGCGTAGATGAAAACAAAAATACGTTTGTAACACTTTTGGGGCTCGATGGCGCTTTAAAAGAAGCGGATGTTCTTGCTCAGAGGTTAAAAAATGAAATAAGCGGATTTGACGAGAAACTTAGAAAAGAATTAGAACCGATACTCGAAAAATATTTATACAGACATAAGGAGAAATAATGAACTTAAGAAAAAAAATGGCGGATACGATCAGATTTTTAGCTGCCGATATGGTGCAAAAAGCAAATTCGGGGCATCCCGGTGCGGCTTTGGGGCTTGCTGATATTATGACGGTGTTTAGTGAAGTAGTAAATATCACTCCTCATAATCCGGAATTTGTAAACAGAGACAGGGTAGTGTTCTCAGGTGGGCATGCGACTCCTCTTATTTATTCAATGCTTTTCCTTTGGGGGTATGACATTACTTTGGATGATCTGAAAAACTTCAGACAATTAGGAAGCAAAACCCCGGGACATCCGGAATTTGGTCATACTCCTGGAATTGAAGTAACTACCGGACCTCTTGGGCAGGGTGTGGCAAATGCGGTTGGATTTGCAAAGGCTAAAAAGTTTATGAGTCTTAAATTTCCGGAAATAAACCACAAAGTATGGTGTTTTTGCGGTGACGGGGATTTGGAAGAAGGAATTTCTTATGAAGCATGTTCTTTAGCAGGGAAACACAAACTTGAAGATTTAATAATTATATACGACAGTAACAATATTTCAATCGAAGGCGAAGTAAGTATAGCTTTTGATGAGGATGTTCAAAAAAGATTCGAATCACAAGGATTCAGAGTTCTTGAAATGAACGGGCACGATTATGAAGATATTGAAAAAAAATTAAACGAAGCCAAAAACAGCGACGGAAGACCTACTTTAATTATCGCCAAAACAGTAATAGCAAGAGGAGCGGTAGGGCTTGAAGGAAGTGAAAAAACCCACGGTGCGCCTTTAGGTGAGGATGTAATTAAAAAATCAAAAGAAGCCGCGGGATTTGATCCTGAAAAAACTTTCATTGTTCCTGAAGACGTACTTGTAAGATTCAGATGTGTAAAAGAAAGAGGAGAAGTAATTGAGGCTGAATTTAATAAAAAAGCAAATGCAGGAGAAATTAAAGCATTTTTTGAAAAAGACTTCAGTAAAATCAAATGGCCTGAATTTGAAGAAGGCGCAAGTATCGCTACAAGAAAAAGCAACGGTGAAATTCTTAATGCCATAGCTAAAGCGGTTCCGAGTTTCCTCGGTGGAAGTGCGGATTTGGCACCGTCAAATAATACGATTCTTAAAGATGAAGATGATTTCCCACACGGAAGAAACCTGCATTACGGAATCAGAGAACATGCAATGGCGGCAATTAACAACGCATTCAGCGCATACGGATTTTTACCGTATGCCGCTACATTTTTGGTGTTTAGTGATTATTTAAGAGGCGCTCTTAGAATTGCGGCGCTTAGCAGCCATAAAAACTACTGGATTTTTACTCACGACAGTATCGTAGTAGGTGAAGACGGCCCTACTCATCAGCCGGTTGAACATATTACTTCTTTAAGAGCAATTCCGAATCTATACGTATTCAGACCTGCAGACGCCAATGAAAATGTAAACGCATGGAAAGCGGCACTTGATATCGATGCTCCTGTAGTATTTGCGTTAAGCAGACAGGGGCTTAGAAACATAAGTCCTAAAGACGCGGATTTAAGCAAGGGTGCATATATTTTAAGAGAAGGAAACAGCGATATTACACTTGTAGCAAGCGGAAGCGAAGTTAATCTGGCTGTAGATGTTGCAAAAAGACTTGATGCGAGAGTTGTAAGTGTTCCTTGTTTTGACTTGTTTGACGAGCAGGATGAAGAATTTAAATCGTCTCTTTTCAAAGGCAGAGTAATCGCAATAGAAGCAAACAGAGCATTTGAATGGTATAAATACGCCGATGAGGTAATAGGAATGAATACATTCGGTGCAAGCGGTAAAGGCGGTGATGTATATAAACATTTCGGATTTGACGTAGATGCGATTGTAGAAAGGATTGAAAAATGATATTGGCAACTCCGGGACCTGTTGAAATCCCTTATTTTGTAAGGGAGACTTATCTTAGAGATACAATTCATCACAGAACTCCTGAATTTAAGGAGATTCTGCTTGATACTTTAAACAGATTCAAAAACATTACTAAACTGCCTTACAATGTGTTTTTAAGCTCTTCCGGAACGGGTGCAATGGAAGCGGCTGTAATTAATACCGTAAAAAATAAAGCATTAACTGTAAACGCCGGGAAGTTCGGTGAAAGATGGGGTAAAATATGTAAAGCCCACGGTATAGAATTTAGTGAAATCAAATACGACTGGGATACTCCGGCACTTGTTGATGATGTTATTGCGGCCATTAAAGAAGATGATTCAATTGATACGTTTTTTATTCAGATTAGTGAGAGTGCGGGAGGACTTAGACATCCTGTGGAAGAAATTGCCGCAGAAATAAAACTTATAAATCCTGACATTATCGTGGTGGCTGACGGAATTACAGCTCTTGGTGTGGAAGATTTGGATACAAGTAATATCGATATCGTAGTGGGAGGAAGCCAAAAAGCATTTATGCTGCCTCCGGGCCTTTCAATGCTTGGACTTAGCGATGCTGCGGTTGAGAGAATCGGAAGCGGCAGAGGGTTTTATTTTAATCTCGCAAACGAAATTAAAAAACAAAGCGAAGGAACGACAGCCTTTACTCCGGCAACGGGGCTTATAATCGCATTAAACGAAGTACTGAAAAAACTTGAAGACATCGGGCTTGAGAGACACTATGAAAATACCGCGAAAAGACACAATGCAATGCTTGCGGCAATTGAAGCGATAGGACTTAGTATATTCCCTCAAAACCCGGCAAGATCAATGGCTGCAGTTTACAGCGAAAAAGCTGAGGAAATAAGAAAAATACTGAAAAACAAATACGAAATCAACGTAGCGGGCGGTCAGGACCATATGAAAGGCAAACTTTTCAGAATCAATAACATGGGGATTATAGAGGATAATAAAATGGCATATATATTAAATTCTTTAGAATTGGCGCTTGAAGAGCTCGGAATCAGAAAGTATGACGCTACGGCAGTAAAAATATACAGTAAAGAGAAATAATGATATTAAAACACGACATACCTCAGGGGGCGAAATTATATTTCGGTAAAGAAGCTAAAATAAAAAGAGAAATAGAAAACATTGCGGCGGAAGTTTTTGAAATACTCGAATTTGAAGAAATTGTTAGTCCGTTTTTTTCTTATCATCAGTTAGAGGCGCTGGATGAAAAGGAGCTTATAAGATTTACGGATGAAAAAAACAGGTCTTTGGCACTGAGAGGTGACAGTTCTATTGACGTTATCAGACTTGTTATCAAAAGACTTAAAAGCGAAGCTAAAAAATGGTTTTACATTCAGCCGGTATTCAGAGCGCCGAGTAATGAAATGTATCAAATAGGGGCTGAGAGTTTAGGCGGTGATTTGGTTGAGATATTAAAAGTCAACAAGCTTATTTTTGAGAGACTCTCAAAAGATTACACACTTCAGCTCTCACACATAAAAATACCTCAAAAAGTGGCGGAACTTACGGGACTTGATATAGAAGATATTAAAAAGATGAGACTTTATAAATTTAAAGAAGAATGGCTAAACAAACTCGTTTCAATTCATAAATTGGAAGATCTGAATAATTTAGAAGTGTTTCCTGAGGAAATAGCCGCTTATTTAAAAGAGCTTAAAAGTGTGGCCGAAAAACATGAAAATGCTATAATTGCACCGTTGTATGTAGCGAATTTAAGATATTACACAGGTGTTTTTTACAGATTTTTAAAAGATAACACCATTTATGCAAAAGGCGGGGAATACGTGGTAGAGGGTGAAAGAAGCGTTGGATTTTCAATATATACGGATAATTTATTAAAGGATATTAATGGTTGATTTGATAGTCGGACTTCAATGGGGAGATGAAGGAAAAGGGAAAATTGTTGATTTGGTGGCAAAAAACTATGATATAGTAATCAGAAGCCAGGGTGGACACAACGCCGGCCATACCGTGGTGGTGGACGGTAAAAAATATGCACTTCACCTTCTTCCGAGCGGTGTGCTCAATCCAAACGCCACAAACGTAATCGGAAACGGGGTTGTTGTATATCCTAAACAGCTTATTAAAGAAATCAGAAGTTTTGAACACAATATAAAAGAAAAACTTTTAATTTCTGACAAAGCTCATATGATACTCGACCATCATATTGCAATAGATCAGGCAAGAGAAAAATTAAGAGGCAAAAACGCAATAGGAACAACAGGAAGAGGTATCGGTCCCGCGTATGCCGATAAGATTGCAAGAGTCGGCGTAAGAATGGGAGAGCTTAGAAACATTCCTAAACTTATTGAAAAACTTGTACATTATTATGAAATGAATAAAGGGTATTTTGATTATCTGGGAATAGAAATTCCAAGTATTTCCAAACTTGAAGAAGAGCTTAAAGAATATAAGCAAGAATTAGGGAGTTTAATTACAAACACTACCCAGTATCTTTGGGACAATATGGATAAAAACATGCTTCTTGAAGGTGCTCAGGCTACGCTTCTTGATATAGACCACGGAACATATCCTTATGTTACAAGCTCGAATACAATCGCAAGCGGGGCGCTTACAGGCAGTGGGATAGCACCTAAAAACCTGAATAAAGTAATAGGAATAGCAAAAGCATACGCTACAAGAGTCGGAAACGGACCTTTCCCTACGGAAGATGATGGTAAAGCAGGCGATAAAATAAGAGAGCAGGGCGGAGAGTACGGTACAACTACAGGAAGACCTCGAAGATGCGGATGGTTTGACGTGGTTGCTGCAAGATATGCGGTAACTCTTAACGGATGTGACGAGGTTGCTGTTATGAAGCTTGACGTGTTAGACGGATTTGATAAAGTGAAAGTGTGCGTAGGGTATGAAATTGACGGAGAAAAAATAGACTATTTCCCAAGTGAGCTTGACGATGTAAAACCTGTATACGTTGAGCTTGACGGATGGGACGGCAGTGTACACGTGACTAAATGGGAAGATTTACCGAAAAATGCGCAAAAATATATTGAATTTATAGAAGAAAAAATAGGAACCAAAATCAAATACGTCTCAACCGGAGCGGAAAGAAACGCAACGGTAATTAGATGAAAACAAAGTTTGATAGCGTCGTAAAAGTAAAAAAACAAAAAGTCGATGCTATTGAAAGAAATCTTCAAAAAATAAACGTTTCTATTCAAAATTTAAACACCAAAATCGAAGAGCTTACAAAAACTCTTCTTTCCTTTACTTTTCCAAAAGAAGGAAACTTCGCACTTCTTAATCAAATCAAACACCAGCAGCATATTATAAGAGATGAAATTCAAAACCTTAAAAATCAGATTATGGTTTTAGAGAGCCGCAAAAAAGAACTTCTTGAAGAGCTTAAAAAAGCGAATATAGATTATGAAAAAATGAAATACCTCCAGGCTGAAGAGATTAAAAAAATGATAAAAGAAAAAAAACTAAAAGAGTCAAGAGATTTGGACGAAATAGCAATATTACTAAGGAAAAACGGTGAATCCGAATAAAGTTTATTTAACTCAGACAGATACAACAGTCGGGTTTTTGTCACAAGATAAAAAGAAACTCAATAAAATAAAAAACCGCCCCTTAAACCAGCCGGTATTAAGAGAAGTTGACAGTTTGGAAACACTTAAAAGATTCGTAAGAGTTCCGGGCAAGTATAAAAAAATGCTAAGAAGAGCAAAAAAAACCACGTTTATTTTTCCAAACGGAGAGAGTTACAGGGTGGTAAAGGATGAAAGACATTTGGAATTTTTAAAAAAATTCAAATGGATGTATTCAACTTCCGCAAATCTACACAAAAAACGTTTTGATGAGGTATGGGCAAGGGAACAGGCGGATATTATTGTGGAAGATAAAAGGGGATTGTTTGAGGGAGAACCTTCATCTATTTTTAAATTATCAAAAAATAAAATTAAAAGAATAAGATAAAATTGAGAATGGAGAATTGAGAATTGAGGATTGTAAAAAAAGTCACACTTTTCACTTTATACTTTACACTTTACATTCTTGTAGCCGGTTGTAGTACAAAAACCACTCCTATATACGCAGTTATAAAAACTCCGAAATTCAAAGTGGCAGATCAGGGATTTTTGGAAAAAGGTTTCGGGTATAAAAAACTTATAATTTACAAAGCGGCAAACGCACCGGTTGAAATAACTCTAAAAAATTCGTATATTTGTATGAACGGAAAATGCATGGATAAAGAGAAATTTATTAAAGAATACATGCCGCAAGGCTATCCTGTCGACTTTTTTGATAAAATTTTGAGCAAAGAATGTATCGACGGATTTTATTGTAAAAAAGAAAAAAAGAAAATTTTATTTAAAGATAAAAAAAACAATATTTTAATAATGATAAAGGAACTTAATTGAATATTTTAGTAACAGGCGGGGCGGGGTATATCGGTAGCCATGTAGTTAAGCTTCTATTAGAAAATACAAGTTACAGCGTTACTGTTATAGACAGTTTGGTGACAGGGTTTGAATCTACCATTGGGGAGCTTAAAAAAATAAGAAATTTTGATTTTATAAAAGCTGATTTGAGTAAATGGAATGAAATTGAAAAAATATTTAAAGCCAACAAATTTGATGCCATAATCCATTTTGCGGCAAGTTTGATTGTGCCCGAAAGTGTGGAGAAACCTCTTAAATATTATTTGAATAATACTGCAAATACTGCAAATCTTGTAAAACTTGCCAATGAATACGGAGTAAATAAATTTATTTTTTCTTCTACGGCAGCGGTGTACGGAGAGCCGGATATCAGTGAAATCGGAAGCGGAATAAAAGAAGATTTTCCTGCAAATCCTATAAATCCTTATGGTCAGAGCAAACTGTTCAGTGAAAAAATAATTCAGGATACGGCAAAAGCAAATTCTCAATTTAAATATGTGATTTTCAGATATTTTAATGTTGCTGGTGCAGCGCCGGATCTCAGTATAGGACAAAAAACGAAAAACGCAACGCATCTGATTAAAGTTGCAAGTGAATGTGCTGTAGGGAAAAGAGACGGAATGTATATATTCGGTACGGATTATCCTACGCCTGACGGAACGTGTATAAGGGATTACATCCATGTAATGGATCTGGCGGATGCACATATTAAAGCGGTTGATTATCTTGATGAGAATGAAAGTGATGTTTTTAATATCGGATACGGAAAAGGCGCAAGCGTTAAAGAAGTAATAGATACAGTTAAAAAAGTAAGCGGTGTCGATTTTAAAGTTGAAACAGCACCAAGAAGAGCAGGTGATCCTGCTATGCTTATAGCGGACAGTTCGAAAATAAAAGAAAAAATGAAATGGCAGCCAAAATACGATGATTTGGAAACTATATGCAAAACGGCATATGAGTGGGAGAAGAAACTAATTTGATATAATTTTAAAAAAGGGGTGGGGGATGAAAAAGTTTTTAATTTTGTTTTTATTTGTAATAAGTTTATTTGCAAAAATCAATATCAATACGGCAACAATGCAAGAATTACACTCTTTAAAAGGTATAGGTCATACAAAAGCCTTAGCTATTATGGAATACCGTAAAAAACATCCGTTTCAAAAAATAGAAGACATTATGAAAGTAAAAGGCATAGGCGTTAAAACATTTGAAAAAATAAAAGATGAGATAGAAGTTAAATGAAGTTGGTTAAAGTTATTAAAGTTAGTTGAAGTTTTTAAAAAGTTGGAAAGTTATTATCTTTATAAGGTTAGTTAAGATTAATTATGGTAAATTATGGTAGTTGCAAAAAATTATTTTAAAAAAGGATTTTTTTGAGAAACTGGAAAGATTTAAAAATTTGGCAAAATAGTCATCAGTTAGTTTTAGAAATATATAGAATATTAAATAATTTTCCAAAAACAGAGGAATATGGAATAATATCCCAATTAAAAAGAGCAGTAGTTTCTGTTCCGATAAATATTGTAGAAGGGCATTCAAGAAATTCAAATAAGGATTTTTTAAGGTTTGTTTACATATCAAGAGGTTCATTAGAAGAGGTTAAATATTTAATGTTATTATCTAAAGAATTGGGATATATAAAACATCAAGAATATGCAAATATTGAAAACAAACTTTCAGAAATAAGTTATATGATAAATTCATTTATCAAATTTTTAAAAAACAACTCTAAAAACCATAATAACTTAACTAACCAAAACAACCCTAACAACTTTAACACAAAGGATTTACATTGAAAATAGCAATAGCAGGAACAGGATACGTAGGACTTAGCAATGCAGTGCTTTTAGCACAGAATAATGAAGTAGTGGCACTTGATATTATTCCTGAAAAAGTGGAAATGATAAATAAAAGAATTTCACCAATCGAAGATAAGGAAATTACTGAGTTTTTCCAAACTAAAAATTTGAATCTTAAAGCAACGACTAATAAAAAAGAAGCTTATGAGGGAGCAGAATATGTTGTTGTAGCTACGCCGACAGATTATGATCCGGTAACCAATTATTTTAATACCAAATCAATTGAAAGCGTAATAAAAGACGTAATCGAAATCAATCCGAAAGCTACAATTGTTATCCGTTCTACTATCCAATCGGATATACTGAAAGAATAAAAAAAGAATTCAATTATAAAAATATATTTTTTGTTCCTGAATTTTTAAGAGAAGGAAAAGCACTATTTGACAGCCTTTATCCAAGCAGGATAATTGTAGGTGAAAAATCAACAAGAGCGGAAATTTTTGCGAATTTACTAAGAGACGGAGCGTTTAAAGAAACAATTCCTCTTTTGTTTACAAATAACACGGAAGCGGAAGCGGTTAAACTGTTTGCAAATACGTACCTCGCTATGAGGGTTTCATTTTTTAACGAGCTTGATACTTTTGCTGAAATGAAAGGTCTTAATACCAAAGATATAATCGAAGGCGTATGCCTGGACCCAAGAATCGGTAATCATTACAATAATCCGAGCTTCGGATACGGAGGATACTGTCTGCCTAAAGATACTAAGCAATTATTAGCAAACTATACAATAGAAAACATTCCTCAAAAACTAATGGAAGCAATAGTTGATTCAAACACAACAAGAAAAGAGTTTATAGCTAAAAGAGTCCTTGACAAACTATCAACAATTAACAATCAACCATCAACAGGCACTGTAGGAGTATACAGACTCATAATGAAAGCCGGAAGCGATAATTTCAGAAGCAGTGCAATATTTGACGTAATGGAAATGCTAAAACCTTTTGTGAAGCTTGTAGTTTATGAACCGATGGCAAAAGGAGATGAGGTTGAAGGTGTAGAGTTTGTGAGTGATTTTGAAGAGTTTGCTAAAAAATCAGATGTAATACTTGCGAATAGAATTGATGAAAATCTTCAAAGAGTAAAAGATAAAGTCTATACGAGAGATATCTATTCAAGAGATTGATAAAGAAAAAGGATAATTAGTGATAGAATTTCATATAAAAGTATTAAATGATAGTCTTGAAATTTTGAAAAATATCAGAGATGAATTTAATGAAAAATATGGAAACATTGATGTGTCTAAGTATGAGGATATCAAGTCGTATGATATAAAATCCCTTGATACCCTTGCTTACAGATTTAGTAAAATCCAGTCTTTACTGGGTGAAAAAGTATTTAAAGAAATATTGGAAAAACTGGAATATGATTTAACTGATAAAAGTTATATAGATATTTTGCAATATATAGAAAAAGAAGGGATAATCAACAGCATTTATGAATGGAAGAAATTAAGAGAAATCAGAAATTCTTTATCTCACGATTATTCTGAGGAAATTGAGTCTGTAGTTAATGCGATAAATGAAATGTTAGACAGTATAGAAATATTTGAGAAAATAGTTAAAAAAGTTGAGGAAAAATATGAATACGCAAATCAGGTTAAATCCGGAAGAAATTAAAATTATCAAAAATATGATTAATAAAATTTTTGGTAAAAGTGATATTTATATATTCGGAAGCAGAACTGATTTGAGTAAAAAAGGCGGAGATGTTGATATATTTGTAATTCCTCAAAATTATGAAAACATTTATGAAAAACGAATAAAAGCGAAAATCAATTTAAAAGATGCTCTTTTTAGAAATGTAGATATTGTCATACATAAAGATTTTAATAATTTAATAGAAAAAGAAGCGTTAAAAGGTATTAAAATATGAAAATTCTCATCACAGGAACAGCAGGATTTATAGGCTTTCATTTGGCAAAAAGACTAATTGAAAGAGGTGATGAAGTAATCGGACTTGATAATATCAACGACTATTACGACGTAAACCTCAAATACGGCAGACTGGAAGAGACAGGAATAAAAAGAGAAGAAATAGAATACAATAAACTAATAACCAGTAATAAATACACCAATTACAGATTTATAAAACTAAATCTTGAAGATAAGGCCGGTATAGATAAACTTTTTAAAGAAGAAAAGTTCGATAAAGTATGTCATCTTGCCGCTCAGGCAGGAGTCAGATATTCACTTGAAAATCCTGACGCATATATACAAAGCAATATAGTAGGGCATATGAATATCTTAGAAGCCGTAAGGCATAATGATGTAAAAGCGTTAAGCTACGCAAGTTCTTCAAGTGTATATGGACTTAATAAAAAGCAGCCGTTTTCAACTGATGACAATGTAGACCATCCGATAAGCCTTTATGCGGCAACAAAAAAAGCGGATGAGCTTATGAGCCATACATATTCGTATCTTTATAATATTCCGACTACAGGGCTTAGATTTTTTACAGTTTACGGACCTTGGGGAAGACCAGATATGGCATTGTTTAAGTTTGTAAAAAACATACTTGAAGATAAACCGATTGATGTATATAACTATGGAGAAATGCAAAGAGACTTTACTTATATTGACGATATTATCGAAGGTGTGGTAAGAGTGATTGATAATCCTCCTAAATCAAACCCTGAGTGGGACGGAAGAGCCAGTGAGAGTATAGCTCCTTATAAGGTTTATAATATCGGAAACGGAAGCCCTGTTAAACTTATGGATTTTATAGAAGCGATAGAAGAATCTCTCGGGAAAGAAGCTAAAAAGAACCTTCTTCCGATGCAGCCCGGTGACGTACCGAGCACTTGGGCGGATACTACCGACCTTGAAAAAGATCTTGGTTATAAACCTTATACCGATGTGAAAGAAGGTATTAAAAATTTTGTTGAATGGTATAAGGGATTTTATAAAATATAAAGGGAAAGAATGAAAAATATCATACTTTGCGGGGGGAGCGGTACCAGACTTTGGCCTTTGAGCCGTAAACTTATGCCAAAACAGTTTTTAAAATTGTTTGATGGAAAAAGTCTGTTTCAAAAAACCGTTGAGAGGAATTCTAAAATATCTGACAAGTTAGAAGTAATAACAAATTTGGATCATTATTTTATTGCACTTGATCATTTAGAAGAAATAGATTCAAAATTTACTATTCAAAATACAAAGTTTCTGCTTGAAGAAATAGGCAGAAATACAGCTCCCGCTATTGCTTTTGCCGCACTTGAAAGTGATAAAAACGAAATACTTTTTGTAACTCCTAGTGATCATTTAATTAAAGATATGGATAAGTATAACGAGGCTGTAAACAGAGCAAAAGAACTGGCTGAAGAAGGATATCTGGTTACATTCGGTATTAATCCAACCGAACCGAATACGGGCTATGGGTATATAGAATGTAGCATTGAGGATTTAGGATTTAGCAGTAGTGTATTCAATGTAAAAACTTTCCACGAGAAACCTGATTTAGCAATAGCCGAAAAGTATTTGGAGAACAATTCTAAAATCTCAGACCTCAAACCTAAATCCTATTATCTATGGAACAGCGGTATGTTTATGTTTAAAGCCGGAGTATTTTTGGAAGAACTGCAAAAACATTCTCCAAAAGTGTATGAAGAAGTGCTTAAAAGCTATGAAAAAAGACAGATTGTAAACGAAAATCAGTTCAGACTAAAAGAGATGCAAAATATTCCGGATATCAGTATAGATTACGCTGTTATGGAAAAAAGCGATAAAATAAAAGCAGTAAAAAGCGAATTTGACTGGAATGATGTAGGGAGTTTTGACAGTTTGGTAGATGAAATAGATTCCAATGAAGCAATAGAAATTAATAGTAAGAATAATTTTTATTACACCGAGACAAAGAATAAAGTAATAGCGGCAATCGGACTTGAAGATTTTATAGTTGTCGATACAAAAGACGCACTGTTAATTACTAAAAAAGGCCAAACCCAAAAAGTAAAAGATATAGTGAATACATTGAAAAATAATTCTCAATTCTCAATTCTCAATTCTCCATTAATAGTTCACCGTCCATGGGGAACCTTTGAAACATTAATTACCGACAACGGATATAAAATCAAAAGAATTATCGTAAAACCCGGAAAAAGACTTTCACTCCAAAAGCATTTTCATAGGAGTGAACACTGGGTGGTTGTAAAAGGCACTGCCGAAGTGCAGGTTGGAGATAAAAAGTTTCTGGTAAGAGCCAATGAATCCACATATATAAAAATGGAAGAAATTCACAGGCTTAGCAATCCCGGTAAAGTACCGGTGGTCTTGATTGAAGCACAGGTCGGAGAATATACAGGCGAGGATGATATTGTAAGAATAGAAGATGATTACAAAAGGTATCTATAGTGCTTAGAGAGGATGTTTTTACCTGTATAGTTAAAAACACTCCTTTAATTTCCATTGATTTTATAATTGAAAACAAAGGAAAAATTTTACTTGGCAAAAGAGTAAACGAACCTGCAAAAGGATATTGGTTTACAATCGGAGGCAGAATATATAAAAATGAAAAAATTTCAGAAGCACAAAAGCGTATTTTAAAAGATGAATTAGGTTATTTGGGAGATTTTAACCCTGAATTTGTAGGAGTATTTGAGCATTTTTATGACACAGGGTTTAACGGTATACCCACGCATTATGTTAATTTAGCTTATAAGGTGAATTTAGATAAAATTTCATTAAATATACCTTTTGAACAACATAGTGAATATATTTGGTTGGAAGCAGATGAAATTATGAAAAGAAAAAATGTTCATAGTTATGTAAAAGATTATTTTAAAGGAAGTAAATATGTCTAAAAAAGTAGCACTTATTACAGGAATAACAGGTCAGGACGGAAGCTATCTTGCTGAGTTTTTACTTGAAAAAGGATATGAAGTTCACGGAATAAAAAGAAGAACTTCTCTTTTTAACACTAAAAGAATAGATCATTTATATAAAGATCCACATGAAGAAGATGTGAATTTCTTTTTACATTATGGGGATATGACTGACAGTATGAACCTTACAAGTATCATCAAACAGGTTCAGCCGGATGAAATATATAATCTTGCGGCTCAGTCACACGTAGCTGTAAGCTTTGAAGAGCCGGAATATACAGCAAATGCCGACGGTATAGGAACGCTTAGAATTCTTGAAGCCGTAAGACTCCTCGGACTTACCGATAAAACGAAAATATATCAGGCATCTACATCCGAACTGTTCGGTAAAGTTCAGGAAATCCCTCAAAAAGAAACCACTCCTTTTTATCCGAGAAGCCCATATGCGGTAGCTAAAATGTACGCGTATTGGATTACAGTGAATTACAGAGAAGCATACAATATGTTTGCAGTAAACGGGATACTTTTCAATCACGAAAGCCCAAGAAGAGGGGAAACATTTGTAACCAGAAAAATTACAAGAGGAATGGCAAGAATACTTTTAGGACTTGATAAAAAGCTATATTTAGGTAACCTCAGTGCAAAAAGAGACTGGGGACATGCCAAAGATTATGTTGAGATGATGTGGATGATACTTCAATATGAAAAGCCGGAAGACTGGGTAATAGCTACCGGAAGAACTACTGAAATCAGAGAATTTGTAAGACTTGCAGGTAAATATTTGGGTCTAAATATCAAGTTTGAAGGTGAAGGGATAGATGAAAAAGGTGTTGTTGAAAGTATTGATGAAGAGAAATTGCTAAAAGTTTTAAAAGACGCAAATGTAGCACACTCTGAAAGTATAATAGAACAGGCTAAAAGTTTGATAGGAAAAGATATTATAAATGTAGACCCTAAATATTTCAGACCAACAGAAGTTGATTTGTTACTTGGAGATGCGAGTAAAGCCAGAGAAAAACTCGGGTGGGAGCCAAAAATTACTCTTGAAGAGATGACAAAAGAGATGGTAGAGAGTGATTTAAAAGAAAACTATCAGGAACTTGTGCTAAAAGAATGCGGATTTGAAGTACCTAAAAGCTGTGGAGTTTAAAATGAATAAAAATTCTACAATAGTTGTATTTGGCGGCAGCGGATTGGTAGGAAGTGCTATTGTACGGAAACTTATAGAAAAAGGGTATAAAAACATTATTGCCACTATTCATAATAGAAAAGCTGATTTGCCCGAATCTGTAAAACAGATAAAACTTAATTTGTTAAATGAAAACGAAGTGAAAGAATTTTTTGAAAAAATTAAACCGGAATATGTTTTTTTGGCTGCCGCAAAAGTAGGGGGAATAGTTGCAAACAATACTTACAGAGCTGATTTCATATATGAAAATCTCCAAATTCAAAATAATGTAATTTATAATGCTTACAAATACAATATAAAAAAACTTATGTTTCTTGGAAGTACCTGTATATATCCAAAAAACTGTCCTCAGCCTATAAAAGAGGAATATTTGCTTACAGGAGAGCTTGAATATACAAACGAACCGTATGCGATAGCAAAAATAGCCGGTATTAAAATGTGCGAAAGTTTTAATATTCAATATGGTACAAACTTTATTTCAGTAATGCCTACAAACCTTTACGGAGAAAATGATAATTTTGATCTTGAGAAATCTCACGTTTTACCGGCACTTATCAGAAAAATTCATTTAGGTAAATGTTTGGAAGAAGATAACTGGGACGAAATTAGAAAAGATTTAAATAAAAATCCGATAGGAGGATTTAGAGATGAGGATTTAGGTTTTAGCAAAGTAGATGGTGATACATCAAAGGAAGATATATTAAAAGTGTTGGATTATTATGGCATTAAGATTCTAAAATCTAAAACCTCAGACCTCAATTCTGTATCCATTGAAATATGGGGAAGCGGCAAACCTATGAGAGAGTTTTTGTATTCCGATGATATGGCAGATGCCTGTGTATATTTGATGGAGAAAATAGATATTGATGATATAATAAATGTTAATGAACAAGTAAAAAAAACTCAACCCTCAACCCTCAATCCTCAGTCCTCAGCACACAATTCTCATTTCTTAAACATTGGAACAGGAAAAGACATAAGCATAAAAGATCTCGCATATTTAATAAAAGACGTGATTGGATACAAAGGAGAATTTTATTTTAACACTTCAAAACCTGACGGAACTATGAAAAAAGTTATTGATGTCAGTAAACTTCATTCATTAGGATGGAAACATAAAGTAGAACTTGAAGAAGGGATTAAGAAAATTTATGAGTGGTATAGGAATTCGTAAGTGATTAATAAAATTAAAGAGTTGTTTCAACATCAAGGCTTTAAAAAATATTTTGCCAATACTTCATGGCTTTTTGCAGAGAAAATGTTAAGAATGGTTGTAGGACTTTTTGTAGGTATTTGGGTAGCGAGGTATTTGGGACCTGAACAATTTGGAAGGTTAAATTATGCACAGGCTTTTATTGGTCTTTTTAGTGCTGTTGCAATGCTAGGATTAAATAGTGTTGTGGTAAAGGAATTAGTTAATTTTCCTGAAAGAGAAAATGAAATATTATTAAATGCTTTATTTATGAAAACTTTAATTGCAGTAATTTTAATAATTGTAATATTTTTATATTATCAATTAAATAAAAATTACTTAAATTTTTTAATAATGATTTTATCTTTTTCATGGGTTTTTCAGGTGTTTAATGTAATAGATATGTATTTTCAAGCGAAAGTAATGAGTAAATATGTTGTAATAGTAAATTTCGTTTCATTGTTGATATCATCTTTTTTAAAGATTTTTTTTATTTTAATAAAAGCTCCTCTATTATATTTTGTTATTTTAATAGTATTTGATAATTTTATTTTAGCACTTGGGTATATTTATATGTTTTATAAATTTAAAAAACAAATTTCTTTTTCGTGTAGATATATTAGAATTAAATGGATAAAAGAACTTTTTACTCAAAGTTGGCCATTAATGTTAAGTGGAATGTCATTTGTAATTTATAATAATATTGATAAGATTATGATACAAAATTTATTAAATAGTTATGAAACTGGTATATATAGTGCAGCAATTAGGCTTACTAATATTTGGCAATTTATTCCGGGTATTATTATGGCTTCTTTAATGCCATATTTAGTAGAAGGTCATAAAATAGGGAATAACGAATTTTATAAAAGACTTAGAATAATAGCTTCAATTTTAATATATTTTGCTTTATTTTTAATTATAATATATAGTTTATTTTCTAAATTAATATTTGAAATTTCATTTGGCCATAAGTATTTGGCAGCAAGTAGTATAGCAATAATTTTAATTTGGGCTAATTTATTTATATTTTTTAATACTGTTTGGAATAGATGGCAATTAATAGAACATAATACAAAAATAATTTTTTATTTTAGTATAACAGTTTCTATATTAAATATTATATTAAATTTTATTCTTATTAAATTGTTTGGGGTAATTGGAGCAGCTTATGCGTTATTGATATCGTTAATAATAGGATATATTGTTTTTTATGTTTTTTTGGATAAAAGGGTTATTAAACTATTTTGGGAAGCACTTTTATTAAAAGGAGTTAGTTATAAAAGATAAATTGAGAAAAATAAAGTTAAAATATTTCGACAGACCAGTTATTAACTATTTTAATACAAGTTTTAATAAAAAAGTATTTATTTCATATATTACTTCCCCTTTTAAAGGGAATGTAGATAAATCTCATTCTAATAAATTAGAAGCATTAAAAATTGCTGAAATTTTTAATGCGTTTGGTTATCAGGTAGATATTTTTAATTATTTAAATGTAGAGCAAAAAATTAATTTAGATGATTATGATGTTTTTTTTGGTATTGGACCGTTATATGAGAAAATAATAAAAAATAAGCTAAAAAATAAAAAGTATATTTTTTATGCAACAGGTGCTTATTTTTGTTTTGCTAATAATGCTGAATTAAATAGACTAAAAAAATTATATGAGAGAAAAGGAGTATTGTTAAATCCAAAAAGATTTATAAAAAATCCTACTTACTATGCATTAAAATTTAGTGATGCAATTATTATGACAGGAAATGATTGGACAAAAAGCACATTTATATACAGTCAAGAGATTCCAAAATATAAAGTTCCTGTTAGTGTATATGAGGTTAAGTGGAAAGTTGATTTTAATAAGGATTATTCAAAAGCTAAAAAAAACTTTTTGTGGTTTGGTAGTAGTGGCTTGGTTCATAAAGGTCTTGATTTGTGTATAGAAGTATTTAAAGATTTACCTGATTATAATCTCTTTATATGTGGTCCAAGAGAGGATGATTTTTTTAGAGTATATGAAAAAGAATTGAATTTGCCAAATATACATTACATGGGATTTATGGATATTGATTCATATAAGTTTAAGCAGATAGTAGAAAAATGTGCATTTTCTATATTTTCAAGTTGTTCAGAGGGACAAAGTGGCGCAGTTTTAACTACTATGAGTATAGGTTTAATACCAATAGTTACGGAGATGGTAGGTGTAGATATTCAAAATAAAGGATTTTTTGTAACTGATGATATAGAAGAAATAAAAAGAAAAGTTATAAAAGTTTCTAAATTACCTAATGCAAACTTACAAGAACTTTCAAAGAAAAATATTGAATTTATTAATCAAAATCATAGAATAAAGCATTTTGAAAAAAAAATGAAAGAAAATTTATTAAATATTTTAGGAGAAACAAATGGGTGAAAAAATAAAAACCTTATCAAAAGGTAAAATTTTAGCAAAAGAATTTGAAATAGAACTTAATCATCCTCCAAGAGCGGGGCTTGATGAACAGATTCATATACAATCGGAGAAATTCAGGTTTGAGATATATAAAAAAGATTATTTAAAATATGCATTATCTGTTTTAACGGCTGAGAAAAATTTAAAAAATTTAAAAGGTATTGATTGATGTATATAGATAGTAAAGAAATTATAAGAATTTTTAAAAAATTAAACGATTCTAATCTTAAATATATTTTAATTAGAAATATTAATAATGAATTGCCTAATAAATTAAAAATAGGTAAAGATATTGATATTTTAATTCATAAAAAAGATGAAAAAAAGTTTGTAAATTTTTTTAAAGAAAATGGATATGACAGTATTCCACATCCATTTAGAAATGATATATTTTTGTATGGTATAGATAAATTTGAATTTAAATACAATAATAATAATAATATTTTATTTGATTTAAATTTTCAATTAGTGTGTAGAAGTTTAAACAAAGGAGAATGGATACCGCTTGATCAAGAAATTCAAAAGTCAGCGTGGGAAAATAAAAGATTTGAAAAAGTTAACGAAGAGTTTGGTTATTGGACATTGGGATATAATGATGAATTTCTTACTTTAATTGTAAGAAGTATATTTGATAAAAGAGAATTTCAAGAGGGATATATTAATCGAATAGAAGAATTGAAAGAAAAAATTAATTTAAAAAATATAGAAAGAAAAATGAAATTAGTATTTTTTAAATTTACACCGTATCTTTTAGATATGATAGAAAAAAAAGATTATAAAAATATTATTAAAAACTATATTCAATTTAAGGAATATTAATGAGTAATCCGGCAGTGATAGTATTAGATGATGTAAGTAGTAAAAAAGGTCCTTTTAAGAGATTTACTATTGAAGATAATATTGGTGAATCTATTCATTTGCATATTGATAATATGAGAGTTGATTTTACAATTAATGAGTTTTTAGAATTTTCAGAAATGGTAAGAAAATCTTTGAAAGAATTAGATATTTTAAAAAGTTATGATATTAATAAATTTGATGAGCATTTTTTAAAACAGTGTGCTAATTATTTACCAGATTTAATAGAAATTAAAAAAGAGAAGATAAAACTCAAATATTTAAAAGCAATAGTTCATTATAAATTTAAAGATTTAACTTTGCAAAAAATTGTGCCTCTTAATGAAACACCTGCGTATAAGTATTTAAAAGGTGATAAATATGAATGGATAAATTATCCTCAATTTAATTATTTTGGTGTTAATAACGAAGAAAGGCTTTTAAAGCTTAAAGAATCAATTGAAAAAAATGGATATCCTTATGATGAGAAATATATAGTACTTTTTAATGGACAAAATTTAATAAGAGACGGACAGCATAGAGCCGTTGTATTGGCTTATTTATATGGATTTGATTATGAAATTGAAGTGCTTAAATTTTATTTTAAAGGTAATAAGCATATATATAATAATTCAAATAGTAAAAAACTATTAATATGGTTTTTGAAAAAAATCTATAGAAAGCTAAAAAGGGCAGTTAAACATTGATAACGAAAATAAAAATTTTTATAAAATATATTTTATTTAATATTATCGATAAGTTAATAAGAAAAAATTCAAAGGTTAAAGAAAAAACAATCTTACTTATCCGTCTTGATGCCATAGGAGATTATGTGTTATTTAGAAATTTTATAGAAGTTTTAAAAAATGAATATAAAAATTATAAAATTACATTAGTTGGAAATGTGGCTTGGAAAGCAATAGCAGAAGAATTTGACAGCGAATTTATAGATAAATTTATAGGGATAGACAGAGTGAAATTCGGGAAAAATATAGTTTACAGATATAAAAAGTTAAAAGAAATAACAAAACAAGATTATGAAATAGTTATAAATCCAATATATAGCAGGACTTTTCTTTTTGACGATAATATTGTGAAAGTAGTAAACGCAAAAGAAAAAATAGGAAGTAATGGAGATTTAAGCAATATAAGAAAATGGCAAAAAAATATAAGCGATAAATATTATACAAAACTTCTACCTGCAAAAAACGAAATAATGTTTGAGTTTTATAGAAACAAAGAGTTTTTTGAAAATTTATTAAATAAAAAAATAGATATTAAAAGGCCTATTATTAAGTTAAAAGAAAAAATATTAAGTTTTAAATTACCAAATAATTATGCTATTTTATTTATAGGTGCAAGTGCTGATTTTAGAAAATGGAGTATTGAAAATTTTGTAGAAATTGGTAAATATCTAAAAGATAAATATAATTATGAGATAGTAGTATGTGGGGGTCCGACAGATATTGAAGAAGCTAAAAAATTTAAAAATTTAGCGAATTATGATTATATAGATATGGTAGGAAAAACTTCATTAATTGATTTTCTTTATATAATCTATAACGGAAATCTAATGATAGCAAATGAAACAAGTGCACCTCATTTTGCGGTTGCGTTAGAGATGACAAATATATTTGTCATCTCTAACGGAAATCATTTTGGTAGATTTACTCCCTATCCAAAAGAAATTTGGCCGTATTATTATCCTATATATCATCCTGAAATTGAGAAAGATTTGGATAATTATAAAAAATTAAGTAATAGCTATGGATATGGGAGTAAATTAAATATTAACAATATTTCAGTGGAAAAAGTTAAAAATCGAATTAGTGAGGTGTTAGATGATGAAAACTCTTGACAACAATTATTCAACAACAAAATTATGCTATAAATTATTAGCTGATAAATATTTAGATGAAAATGGAAAAATAAAAAAAGAGTATAAATTTAAATTAAGTTATCCAGAATTTGGAATAGTAGATTCTAAAATATCTGCAAAAAAAGACGAAAATTTGATACATATTTATTTTTACATGAAAAGGAAATGATAATTAAAAATGTTTTTGATTTTTAAAATTAAAAATTTGTAAAAGGTCAATAATGAATGTTTTATATATTTCAAGAAATATACCTATACCTGGCATAAAAGAAAACGATATTATTTTAAGAATTGCTAATGCAATAGAAGAAAAAAGTGATATTCATGTTGATTGTTTTTTCCCAAAAGAAGTTATTCCTAAAATACCTTTTATGTTGAATAACAGAATAAAGGCAATTTATAATTTGCCTCCAGTATTTAAAAGCTTAAATAAAAATATATTTACTTTAAAGTATATTAGACTACCATTCTTTAGGTATTCATATAATTTTATTAATAGTTTTAAAATTTTAAACAAAAGTTTTTTAAATAATCTTAATAAATATAAAGTTATACATGCTCATAATATTATGCCAGATGGAAAGATAGGATATGAGCTTAAAAAACAATATTTTATACCATTAATTGTTACAGTTAGGAATGGTGATTTGGATAAAATGTCATTATTAAATAAAAATTCAGTACTATATAAATCATATTTAGAAGTTCTAAAAAATGCAGATGTAATAATTACACACAATTATGCTACACAGCAATTTATAAAGAAACTTGGTTTAAAAAGTACATCTATACCACATGGAATAGAGTCAAAATACTTATTAACGAAAAAAATTGAAAAAGAAAACATTATTTTATTTGTTGGAAATATGATACCAAGGAAAAATTTAATATGGGTAATTAATGCATTTAAAAAAATAAATAAGTTAGACTGGAAATTAATAATAATTGGAGATGGGACAGAGTATGATCAAATTCGTGAAAAAATAAAGGATGTGTCAAATATTGAATTAAAAGGGCGTTTAACAAGAGAAGAAGTTATTAATTATATGAAAATTTCAAAAATATTTGCTATGCCAAGTCAAAGAGAAACATTTGGTATAGTGTATTTAGAAGCGGCTGCATCAAAATGTTTAGTGATTGGGCATAGATATACAGGTATATACGGATGGTTAAAAGAAGATAAGGAAGCTATATTTGTGGAAAATGAAGAGGAACTAAAAGAAAAGTTACAAATATTGCTTAACAATGAAGAAATGAGACATAATATTGCTATGAATGGCTTTATTAAAATTAAAAAATCTTTATTATGGGAAGATCAAATAAATAAATATATAAATTTGTATAGGAATTTTAAATGAAAATAGGTATTTTAGAAGTTTGCAGTAAAAACCACTATGTTTTAGTGGAAAGTTGGATTAAGGTTTTACATTATTTGGGTCATGAACCTATATTATTTATAGATGAGGATGTAAATAATTTATTAAATAAAAATTTTAATGTTGAAAAAATAATAAAGATGAAAAATCAAAGTATGAAATCATATTTGAAACAAATAAGTTCTTATAAAGTAGATTATCTAATAATTACGTCTTTACAATCTTATTTAATTGATTTTTTATTATATTTCAGACCTTCATATAAATTTGCATTAACAATTCATAATGCTAAAACTTGGTTTTTGGGTAATAAACTTCACAAACCGAAAAATATAATTAAAAGGTTTATTAGATACTATTTTAAAAAGAAAGCAGATAAATTTTTTGTTAGTAGCGATAATATGAAGAAATTTATTTTAAATCATACGGATATAAAAGAATATAATATATATGTTATGCCTTTCATGTTAAATAATAATATGTTTTTTCATAAAAATACAAAAATAAAAAAAATAGTATATCCAGGGATAATTAGTACAACAAGAAAAAAATATGATAATTTTTTTAAATTAGCACAACGATATGAGAATATAGAATTTGTTTTATTGGGGAGTCCTTCTAATAATCCAAAAGAAAAATCCAAAGAAGTGATAAATAAAATAAAAAAGTTAAATCTTAATAATGTGAAATATTTTCAACATTATTTAAGTGATGAAGAATATCAACAAGAGTTGAAAACAGCTAGTTTGATTTTTTCAGAATTAAGAGTAGAATTTTTTAAAGAAGATTATGAAGAAATATATGGAGAAACAAAAGATACTGGAATATCATATTTAATGATTAAATATTCGTTGCCATTAATTGTAAATATAGAGTTTAAAAATTTACATGTTTTAGATGATTCTACTTTGTATTTTAGCAGTACAGATGACTTATATCAAATTTTAGAAGAATTATTGAATAATAACACGAAATATAAAAAATTGTTAGAAAATGCTATTAAAAGTTCTAAACTATTTACAGTAGATAAAGTAGCTGAAAATTTGAAAGGGTTTTTTGATGAGATTAAATAAAAGTATATTTTATATCAAAAAATTACTAAGAGATTTTTTTAATCCATTAATATATGAAATTAAAGTAGACAAAAATAAACAATTATTAGAATATTATTTTGTATTTAGAGAAAAAGAATTGTTAAAAGGTGGAAGTCAAAACTTTCATTTTGATAATAAAGGAATACCTATTATTCCAACATATATAGATATTGAAGAAAAAAAGTTCCATTATTATCCTATTGCAATAGGTCAATATGCTCTTGCTATATATCATACTTATTTAGAAACAAAAAGTAATAAAGATAAAGAAAGGTTTAAATTACTTGCCGATTGGTTTATAAATAATCAAACAAAAGATGGTTATTGGCTTTCTTCTGTTGAAGAGAAAAAATATAAATTAAGTAAAAATTGGGTTTCTTCTATGACACAAGGAAGAGTTATTTCTGTTTTATTAAGAGCGAGTCAGTTATTTGATGATAAAAAATATGAAATAGCAGCTAGTAAAGCATTAGACACATTTTCTGATAGTTCAAAATTTATAAATTATTTTGATAATAATATATTTTATGAAGAATATCCATCTACTCCTGGTTCATTTGTATTAAATGGTATGATATTTTCATTATGGGGGTTGTATGATTATATTAGATATAATAATAATGAAAAAGCTAATATATACTTTAATAATGGCATTAATTCTTTAAAATCTATGATTGATTTATATGATTTGGGATATTGGTCATGTTATGATCTAAGGCATTTAACATGGGGTGAAAAATATTTAAATCCAGCTACTGTGCATTATCATTTTATCCATATAAATCAATTAAAAGTTTTAGGTGAATTAATTGGAGAACAGATATTTATAGATTATTCATTAAAATGGGAAAAATATGTGAATTTATTTAATAAGGTAAAAATGTATGTTAATAAATACACAGCAATTAAAAATAGATAATAAAAGAAATATATCATTTATTTCGATATATAGTTTTATTTTATTTATTTTATTAAAACCAAATTTTGATAGTATTGCTGATAGGGTAATTGATATTCTTATATTTTTACAAATTTTATTTTTTTTATTTATTATGAATATAAAAAAAATACCACAAAAAGGCTTTTTTTGGATTAAAATAAATTTATTTTTTTTATTAGCCATGCTATTTGCATTTTTAAACGGAATATTGCAAAATATCAATTATATTTTTAGAGATGCATTTGAATTTTATAGACCAATATTTAATATAATATTATTTATTTTTGGTATGTACCTTCCAAAAACTTATAAAAATGTTTTTTTAAAGATAGCATTATTTGTTATTATTGTACAATTAGTGTTTATAATATTACAACTTTTAAATCCATTTGATTTTATACATTCTATTGTAAACTATATATATGATATGCATAAAGTGTCTACGGGATTATTAAGAGTTACAGGAACTTATGCTAATCCAAACACTTTAGGTATAGTGATGAATATATTATTTTTTTATATCTTTCTATATTTTTTAAATAAAAAAAAATTTAAAATAAATTTATTATATTCGATATTTTTTATACATTTAATAATTGTGTTTTTATCTAGTTCTAGAACGTCTCTTTTAATAGCATTAATGGTATATATATATATTTTTTTTTCAAATAAAAAAATATTGTTTAATTATAGAAGTTTTATTTTAGGTATTATAGTTTTTTTAATTATATTATTATATAATCAAGAAATTGTAAATATTATAGTAAATTTTAAATATATTTATGAGCTATTTAAATTAGAAGATTTATCCCATATTAGAAGTATACAATTAAGATTAGATTATTATCAAATGATGTTTGAAATGATAAAAGAAAACCCGTTTTTTGGTGTTGGAGCAGCAAAAAATATACTTAGAGTAGGAGATAATGATTATTTATTTACATTAGCTCAATACGGAATTATTGGTTTTGTTATTAAATATGGGGGATATATTTATTTGTATTATAAATTAAAAAAATTATTAAATTTTACAAATAGAGAATATATATGGTTAATAGAAGGAACAATGATATCAATAATAATATTATTTATCGCTGGTTTGACAATAGATAGTTTTTATAATTATAGTTTTTTAACAATTATTCTTATAAATGCAGGATTCAGTCTTTCATTATATACTAAAATGGAAATAAATTGTAAAAGTAAAACGTATGCATGATTTAGTATCTATCATAACTCCCTCATACAATAGTGAAAAATTTATTTCTAAAACGATAGTTTCTGTTTTAAATCAAACATATAGAAATTTAGAAATGATAATTGTAGATGATTGTAGTCCAGATAATTCAAATGAAATAATAGAAGAGTATATAAAAAAAGATAAAAGAATTAAGTTAATAAAATTAGATAAAAACTCTGGTCCTGCTGTTGCAAGAAATACTGCTATAAAAGAAGCAAAAGGAAGATATATTGCTTTTTTGGATGCAGATGATTTATGGATACCTGAAAAATTAGAAAGGCAAATAAACTTTATGAAAGAAAATGATTTAAGTTTTACATATAGTGCATATGATTTGATTGATGAAAATGATAATAATATAGGAGATTTTATTCCTCCAAAAGAAATAGATTATAAATCATTGTTAAAAACAAATCCAATTGGTTGCTTAACTGCAATTTATGATGCAAAAAAGTTAGGTAAGATTTATATGCCAAATATATTAAAAAGACAAGATTATGGACTTTGGCTTAAAATCTTAAAACAAATCGAGTCAACAAAAGGTATGCAAGAAAAATTAGCGATTTATAGGATTAGAAAAAATTCAGTTTCTTCTAATAAACTAAAAGCTGCAAAATATCAATGGAAGATTTATAGAGAAGTAGAGAAATTGAATATTTTTCAAAGTATTTATTATTTTTTAAATTATGCGTATTATGGGCTGAAAAAATATTAAATACCTTTTTTGCCAACCATTACCATAATAGTTTTAAAAATCGTTTTAATTTCAAGCCATAAGGACCAGTTTTTAATATAATAAAGATCATACATAAGTTTTTGATATGCGTCGTCTTCATTTGCTCCGTATGGGTAGCATACTTGTGCCCAGCCAGTGATTCCAGGTTTTACTAAATGTCTTAGATTATAATATGGAATGTTTTTTTCAAAAATACCAATCCAATGTTTCCTCTCTGGTCTTGGACCAATCATATGCATGTCTCCTTTTATGACATTCCAGAGCTGAGGAAGTTCGTCTATGCGAGTTTTTCTCATAAAAGCTCCCCATTTGAATACTCTCGGATCGTCTTTGCTTGCGAATTGAGGTTGTCCCTTTTCGGCATCAGGAACCATACTTCTAAATTTGTAGCATATGAACTCTTTACCGTTTAAGCCTACTCTTTTTTGTTTGAATATTACAGGTCCTTCAGGGGATTCTTTTTTTATTTTATATGTAGCATAAAGCATAATAGGTGCAGAAATTATTCCAAGTGGAATAGTAATAGAAAAATCTATTATTCGTTTTATAATATGTTGTAATTGATTGTAAGGTTTAATTTCATCTAAAAAATTTATATTACTTCCATCTTTTGGAATATAAACTTTACCTAAATATTCTTCTAAAAAATGCTCGATTGTATAAAATTTAATTCCTTTTAGTTCAAGAGAAGTTAAATAGGATATCAATTCATTAGGAACTGTTTGATTGGTGTTTAAAATTATAAATTTATAATTATGATTGGACAGTTTGTTTTCTATGTCTTGGATAATATTATTAGTGAGTTGAATATATTCAATATTGTATTTTTTTAGTTTTTGTTTTTCAATTTCATTGAATTTATATTTTTCACCTAAAATAATCATTGATTCTGTTCTTTTAAACTTTTTACAAACTCAATAAAAAACACAAGAAATATTGATAATATAAGTCCTGTGATAAATGCTATGATAACAATAAGTTTCTTTTTGGGTTTTATCGGATTAGGGTTTTGTTTGATTGTACCGATAATGTGAGTTTTAGTTATGTTTATTGGAGAAATTTTTGTTTTTAGATCAGCAATTTTTAATTTAATATCTGTTATTTGATTTTGATAATCGTTTATTTTATTTAAAGTTAATTGATAAATATTCGTATCTTTTATTTTCGGAAGAGATTTGTTTAAAAGAATAATTTCATTTTGTATAGTTTTGATTTGATTATTTAATATTTGAATTTGGGAGTTTATATTTTGAATATATGCATATAATTTAGAATTTTCCTGTTTTTTTAGCGTATTTACTATTCTAATCAAATATTCTTTTGCCGAAGTATTAGAAAAATTTTGAACTGATATATTTAAAATGTCTTTTGTTTTTTTTATGATATTTACGTTAACTTTAGGATATGAGGCATTGATATCTTTTGATTTGTCAAATTTATTAATTATGTATATCATTGTCGCTTGAGGTTCAAGTAAATATATTTTACTATTACTATTACTATTACTATTACTGATATAGCCCAATTGTATATTTGCTTTAATTTCATAAATAGGTTTTATGGTATATGCGTAAATTAAAGCTAAAACTGTAATAATAAATGTAAATAAAAATATGAATTTTTTATATTTTAATAATAATATTATTATTTGTTTTAAATCTATTTCATCATCTTCTATTGGTGGTTGGATAACGCAAGGTACGTATTTTACTTCTTCCTTTTTCATCAATCCCCTTTAAAATAATTTAAATGTTATAATATCGAAAAACGAAAACTTTTTAAAGGATGGAAGTGAAAGAATATCTGAATATTCAAGAAATTAGATTTTCAAATAAAACAGCTTTTGTATTAATTTCGTTTGCCTATGTATTTGCTACAGCTGTAAGGTATTATTATTTTTCATGGGCGAGTGGGATTAAAGAATTTCTGTGGCATGGAACTTTAATGATAAATAATGTAGATGGATATTATTATGCAGCAGGGGCGAAAGAATTACTGAACAATTCGCATGTTGTGGGGAATCTAAATCCTTATCATTCTCTTCCAAGTTTGCTGACAGCAGCTATCGTAAAACTGTTTCCTTTTTTGAGTCTTGATGAGGTAATCTTATGGATGCCGGCTGTTTTTGGAAGCTTGCTTGTTGTTCCTTTATTTTTAATAGGAAGAAGTTTTAAAAATGATATTTTAGGTTTAACTGCCGCCTTAATAGGTGGAATTGTATGGAGTTATTACAATAGAACAATGGTAGGGTACTATGATACCGATATGTTGGTAATAGTGCTTTTGATGTTTATAGTTTGGGGAATAATTGAATATTTGGTAAATGATAATCGGAAAATGTTTTTATTCGTACCTTTAATGATTGTCTTGTATGAGTGGTGGTATCCGCAGAGCAGGACTGTTCTTTTGGCTCTTGTAGGTATGAGCTTTATATATATATCGGCATTTAAAAGAAAACAGGAAAGTTTTGTGTTTGTACTGTTTTTATTGGTGGCTCTGTTTGGATTTAAGTTTTATATTAATGCGTTATTAATAGCAATTTTATATGTAGTATATATAAAAAAACTTGAACTATTTTTAAATTGGAGAGTCATTTATTGGTTGTTCGGCATAAGTATAATTATGTTGTTTTTAAGTGGTACTATGGATATGTTTATTAATAAATTTTTGGTTTATTTTAATAGATCTGATACAGGAGAAGAAGGATTGCATTTTTATAATGTATCGAAAACAATCCGTGAAGCATCTCAAATACCTTTTGATGTAGTGGCAAACCGTATAAGTGGTGGTATGGGATTGTTTATTTTTTCTTTGATTGGATATGTTTTGATGGTGATAAGATATCCGGTGATGATTATTTCATTGCCAATGGTAGTAATAGGTATAATGGCACATAAATTAGGGCTTCGTTTTACAATTTATGCGGTGCCGTTTTTTGCATTGGGGTTTGCTTATTTGGTGTTACTTATCAGTGAATATGTTTCAAAACTGTTTATCAATGATAAAGTTGCCAAAATTTCAAAAATAATATTACCGTTAATTTTAATCACTCCTTCATTATATGCAAATATTAAGCATGTGATTAATTATAAAACACCTACAACTTTCTTAAGTCAGGAAGTTGAAAGTTTGAATAAATTATCACACATTGCAAAACCTGAAGATTACGTAGTTACATGGTGGGACTATGGATATCCTATAAGGTATTATGCCGGAACTAAAACATTAGTGGATGGTGGAAAGCATAGCGGGGAAGTGAACTTTCCGGTAAGTTTTGCATTGACTCACAATCAGACGGCTGCAGCGAATATTGCAAGGCTTGATGTTGAATATACGGATAAAGTAGAAGTGGCAAGAGAGCTTGGTAAAGAGTTTGAAACAGAAGGTTTTATAAAAGATATGATGAAAAAATACGGATTTAAAGATCCGAATGGTTTTCTGAATGCATTAAACAATCCCAATTTTAAACTACCTGAAAAAACAAGGGATGTTTATTTTTATTTTCCTTTCAGAATGGCGGATATTTTTCCGACTGTAGCAGTATTTAGCAGTATAGATTTAAAAACAGGAAAAGTTAATCAGCCTTTTATCGTTTCTACAAGAGTGGTTGCGGCAGGAAAAGAAGGACTTAAATTTGCAAACGGTATATGGATGGATATGAAAGGTTATCTGCATTGGGGGCAAAAACTAATACCTCTAAAAGCTGCTTATCTTGGACTGTATGATAAAACAGGAAAATATAGGGTTGTTAAACAGCCGTTTCATTCCAACTCTAATATTGTCTTAATATGGTACAAACCGTTAAATAGAGTCTTGATTTTAAGTACTGATAAATTAGATGCGACATATGTGCAAATGTTTTTCTTTGAAAATTATGATCCGAAACTGTTTGAACCTGTAATACTTAATTCTTTCGTAAAAATCTACAAACTTAAAAAATAAGCCTTTTAGGGCTTATTGACATATCAACTTTTCTCTGCTAAAATATCTCTAAATTACTCAAAAAGGTTGTTGATGAAAAAGAAAATAGCTCTTATTACATTTATTGCACTGATACTTCTCGGAGTATACGGATTATATAAATATATTGTATTTAATAAAAACTATGCCGAAAGTAACGCGGTATTTGTAAAATCTGACTCTTTAACGTTTTTATCTTTTAAACTGCCTGGTAAAATTGAAAAGATTTATGTAAAAGAAGGAGAGAATGTCAAAAAAGGCGAACTTCTTGCAAAACTTGAAACAAAAGAGCTTGAAATACAAAAAAAAGAACTTCTTGCAAACATAAAGGCTCTTGAAGATAAAATAAAAGCCACAGTAATTCAAAAGAATAAACTCTCAAGCGACATAGACACAAACCTGAAACTTCTGAATAATGAAAAATTAAAACTTCAAAAAAACATTGAAGCCATGGCTTTTGCGATAGACGCAATGAGATACAAACTTGATAAACTTAAAAACGATTATAAAAAGTTTCAAAAGCTCTACAAACAGGGAAAAATCTCCAAAGAAAAATATGACAGTGTAAAAGTGGCTTACTATTCACTTAAAGATCAGATAAGCTCACAGGAGAGAAAATTCGACGCACTCCAGCTTGAGAATAATACTCTGGAATTGAAAATAAAACTTGCGCTTAACAATAAAAAAGAGATCCAAAGACTGCAAAAATCAATAGAAGCTCAACAAAACCAGCTAAAAGGCTTAAATGAAAAACTGGCTTTAATAAACACTAATATTCAAAATTCATATATTTATTCACCTATAAACGGAAGGGTTGCTAAAAAATTTGCAAATGACAATGAAGTTCTTGATGCCGGTATGAAAGTTCTAAGCGTTGTAAATCCGAAAGATCTGTATGTGTTGGATCTTTTGGAAGAGACTAAAATGAAAGGTATCAAACCCGGATGTAAGGTAAAAATCCATATTGATGCACTTGATAAAGATTTTGACGGATATGTGAGCGAGATACTTCCTGCAAGCGCTGCAACGTTTGCTCTTGTTCCGAGAGACATAAGCAGCGGTGAATTTACAAAATTGGCGCAGAGGTTTTATGTGAGAATTAAATTTGACAAAATCCCGGACGGTGTGCTTGTGGGAATGAGCGGAGAAGTTGAGATTGCAAGATGCAAACTCAACTAAATGGAAAATAATACAATGGAAAATGGAAAATGAATAAATATGAAAATAATTCGATAGTAAAAAAAAGTTATCAATTTGCGTTGAGAATTGTTAAATTATATAAATTTTTATCAAAAGAAAAAGAGTTTGTTTTATCGAAGCAGTTAATGAGAAGCGGAACCTCTATAGGGGCAAATATTACAGAAGCACAAGAAGCGATTTCTAAAAAAGACTTTAAAAACAAGATGTCGATTGCATTGAAAGAATCGGTTGAGAGTAGATATTGGATTAATTTACTAAAAGACAGTGAATATTTATCTGAAAAACAAGCAGAGAGTTTGCTTAATGATTTGGAAGAAATAATAAAAATCCTATCAAAGATTGTAAAAAATGCAAACACCTAAACTTTTCACTTTACATTTTTCATTGTTAATTCTGCTTGTAGTAGTGGGTGCTTTCATGGCCGTTCTCGACACAACCGTGGTGGATATTATCGTGCCTCGTCTTAAGGGGCCGCTTTCAACCGATATGTACGGTGTACAGTGGGTAATTACTGCTTATATGATAGCGGCGGCGGTGGGACTTTTGATAGTTGAATGGCTTATTAAAAAATTCGGAAACAAATGGATATATATCATATCCGTGGCGGTGTTTACGATTGCTTCGTTTTTATGCGGTATTGCAAATTCACTTTCGTTTATAATCGTTGCTCGTGTTATTCAGGGATTTGCGGAGGCGATGATTATGGTAACGGCCCAGGCAATGCTCTTTGGCTTTTTCCCGCCTGAAAAAAGAGGGATTGCCATGGGTATATTTGCCCTTGGAGTTGCCTTTGCACCGGCGATAGGTCCGACACTCGGAGGATATCTGACTGAATGGTTCAGCTGGAGGGCTGTATTTTTTGTAAATGTACCTATAGGTATAGTCCTTGTGATATTCGGCTCACTTTTACTACCTGACAGGGATGAAAGAAAAGAAGAAAAACTTAACTTCATCTCAGTTGCATTCCTGACGGTAGCAACGGTTGCTTTATTGATACTTCTCAGTAAAGGTCAGCAGTACGGGTGGTTTAATTCGCCGTTTATTGTGTATCTCGGGTTTATTACGTTTTTCGGGACCCTGTTTTTTATAATGAGTGAGTATTATTCCAAAGAGTCGCTTTTTGATTATACATTGTTTAAAAACCCTTACTATTCTCTGGGAATTTTGATTTATTTCGTTTTACTTGGCTTTTCGATGTATCAGTATTTTTATCTGATCCCGATGTTTTACGAGCATATCAAGGGGCTCAGTTCCATTCAGACTGGGCTCGGGGTTTTGGGATTCGGTATATGGATAGGTGTTTTCAGTATGATAGCAGGGGCTTTAAGTGATAAATTCTCTCCGGTGCCGGTACTGATTGTGGGGGCGATTATATATCTTATAAGTTCGTTTTTACTGTTTCCGAGCATCAATTATTATACGCCGTTTTGGGAAGCGGTATTAAAAACAATGCCTTTTGGAATTGCGATGGGGCTTTTCTTTGCGCCTATTACCGTGCTTGTGATGAATAATTCCAACGGAAAGATAGAGCAGGGCATCATGACTATGGATTATGTAAGGTTTATAGGTGGGAGTTTCGGAACCGCCATTGCCACAAACAATCTTGTTTTTTATTCAAATAAAGAATTCGACGGTATGGTCTCACTTCAAAATTATCATATTACATATGATTTCGTCTCGGCACTTGAAAATTTTTTGGGTAAAGCCGGAGTTGAAATATTCAGAATGCTTGAGGAGTTTATGAGCGCAAATTACGGGTTTAAATACGTATGGCTTGATGCAGGGTTTTGGGGACTCGTTGGGAGTCTGTTTGTTTTTATGTTACTATTAGTTAAAAGGAGAAAAAATGTTAGTTAAAAAAATAGTGATTATGAGTATTCCTTTTTTATTATTTGCTGAGTCTTTCAATGATATTAGGCTTAGTATCGAAAATTCATTAAAATATAAACTTGCCGAGCAAAAGGTGAAAATTTACGAACAAAAACTGAAATCCGCAAAGGCCAAGAACTTCGGAAGTCTCGATTTGGAATATAATGCGGTGCATTTTTTCAAACAGCCTGTTATGAAACTCACAACAACCCAGCCTGTTGCGGTGGCAAGCGACGGTGTTCATCTTGTTTATCAGACGTTTAACAGCGAACTTCCTATGAGTGACAAAAACCATTTTATAGGTGAAATTTCATTTTCATATCCTTTATTTACAGGTTTTGCTCTCAGTAACTTAATAGAAAAATCAAAACTCGAACTTATAAAAGAAAAACTGAACCTTCAAAACGTAAAAAGAGAGCTTTTGCTTACTTCAGCCGAACTTTACAGCAATATATACGCTCTAAAGCATCAGATAATGGCGCTTGAGTCGGCTAAAAAAGCACTATTAAGCGCAAAAGACAAAGCCGAAGCCCTGTATAACGAAGGGCTTATTAACAGATCGTCACTTGATGAAATAAATGCAAAATACTATGAGGTAATAGCGGATATCAAAAACATAAACTCACAAAAAAACTCATTGCTTCAGACTCTGAGCTATCTTATTAATAAACCCGTAAAAGAGATTGACGGTATAATTGATCTGAACAGACTGAACTTCAAACCCGATTTCAACAAAAGACCAGATGTAAAAGCCATAAAAGAAACACTTAAAATTTCGGGCGAGGACATTAAACTTGCAAAATCAAGTTATTATCCTCAGGTGGGACTTCAGATAGGTTTGAAAAGAGAAGCGGATAATTTGGGGCTTAGCGATAACGATTATCAAAACATAGATAAATCATACGTGGCTATTGGAATTAAATACAATATATTCAACGGAGGCGAAACCAAAGCAAAGGTTCAGATGGCTAAAATAGCCAAACTCAGCAGAGCTATATTCCTTAAAGATTATCTGAATAAAATAAAAACCGATTATGAAAACGATCTGAATACTTACAATGCACTTTTTTACAGATTAAAAGCCGCTCAGCAGGAGATTAAAGCCAGAAAAAGCTATTATGAATACATAAAAGCTAAATTTGACGAGGGGCTTGCGGACAGCAGCGATTTAAACAGTGTAATCGCCAAACTCGCCGAAGCAAAAGCCAAAAGAGACGCAATTAAAGCCAAAATATTCTTATTAAATGTAAAACTTAAACTAAACGGAGGCGAATATGAGTTTTAAAAAAATAGTCCCGGTAATTATTATAGCCCTGCTTGTTGTAGCGGGGTATTTTATATATGTAAAACTGAATCCAAAAGAAGTGCCTCCTTATCTGGTCGAAGCGGTAGGTAGGATAGATGCGGATGTCGTAAACCTGAATACAAAATATCCGGGAAGAGTAGTGAAACTAAACGTTGATACCGGAGATGAGGTACAAAAAGGTGAAGTTATAGCCAAACTGAATTCAAAAGAGTTTCAGGAAAAACTAAACGCCCTAAACGAACAGATAAAAGCAAAAACAAATGAGTTTAAAGCCCTGAAATCCAAAATTGAAAACACAATAAAAAAAGCGGAGCTTAACATAAAAGCCAAAACAGCGGAAATCAACGCTCTAAATGCGCAGATCGACGCACTTCAAAAAGTGATAAACCAGGATGTAAAAGATGAAAAAAGACTCTCTTCACTCGTAAAAAGAAACCTCGCAAAAGAGCATGAGCTTGAAATGGCACGTCTTAAAACCCAAACCGACAAAGATAAGTTAAAAGGCTTGCTTGCCAAAAAAGAAGCGTTAAAATCAGCGCTTGAAGCGGCTAAAAAAGATCTAAACATAGCACTTTCACAGCAGAATAACTTAAAAGCATTTGAGCATTCCATTAAAGCTCTTGAGCACAACAGGGACGAACTGCAGACAATGATAGATGAAATGACTCTGAAATCTCCTGTAAACGGATTTGTGGATACGAAAATAGCTAACACCGGAGAAGTTATAGGTGCGGGGATGCCTGTGGTATCGATAATAGACAACAGTTCTTTTTATCTGAAAATATATGTGGATGAAATCACAAATGGCAAAATCAAACTTGGAGACAAAGCGGAAATTTTCCTTGATTCTTTTCCTGATAAGCCAATCAAAGCTGAGGTTGTAAAAATAGCAAAAAGAGCTGAATTTACACCAAAAGAGGTAGCTGTCAGAAGCGACAGAATTACAAGGGTTTATGAGGTTCACTTAAAGCCTGTGGAGCCTAACAAATACTTGAAACTCGGTCTTCCGGCCACTGGTGTGGTGCTTATAGGAAACGGAAGTCTGCCTAAATCGCTTGATGAACTGCCGGAACTTTAATTGAGAATGGAGAATTGAGAATGGAGAATGGAGAATTTAAAAAAGGGGTCCCCGGAAAATCGAAAGATTTTTTGGGGCATAGAAAAAAGTGAAAAGTTAAAAATGAAAAGTGAAAAATTAGATAAATACACTGTTCACTGTTCATTTATTACTGCAAACTCACAGGATGTGAAGTGTTAGCAGTAAAAAACATCACGGTAAAGTACAAAGAAAAAGTAGCGGCTAAAAACATAAATTTTGAAGTAAAAGAAGGGGAGATTGTCGGTCTTATCGGAGCGGACGGTGCCGGGAAAAGTTCAACACTTCATGCAATAGCGGGAGTTAAAGGTTTTGAAGGCGAAATAGAATATAATGGGTATAAATACCATTCACCCAAAGAAGCGGAAAAAATAAAAGACAGACTCTCCCTGATGCCTCAGGGGCTCGGGCTTGTTTTATACGATCTTTTGAGTGTAAGGGAGCATTTTGATTTTTTTAGAGGTCTTAGGGGTATAAAAAAAGACCCGGAGTACGAAAAAAGACTGCTTAAAATGGCAGGACTGTATGAGTTTCAGGATAGACTGGCAGGAAATCTTAGCGGAGGTATGAGGCAAAAACTCTCACTTATTCTTGCACTTCTTCACAGACCGCAGCTTCTTATTTTAGATGAGCCGACAACCGGAGTCGACCCTATAAGCAGGCGGGAGCTTTGGGATATTGTAGACAATGAAAGAAAAGAAAACGGAATAATCGCGCTTATTTCAACCGCTTATATGCAAGAAGCCGCTTTGATGGATAAAATTATGCTTTTTGATGAAGGCGAGATTATTGCAAAAGGTACAAACGAAGAACTTATCCAAAGCATTAAAGACTACACATACGAAGGTGAAATTGAGTGTGATGAATGTATGAGTTTTGCAGGCAAAACGTATTCATTAAAAGATCTAAACCTTAAAAAAACAACGCCGACTCTTGAAGGGCTGTTTTTCGTAAACGCTCTTAGAAAAAACAGAAAAATGCCTAAAATAAAACTTGAACAAAAGCATACAGATACTCCCGAAACTGTTGTAAAAGCCGTAGGATTAACTAAAAAATTTGGTAATTTCATTGCCGACGATCATATCGATCTGGAGCTTAAAAAAGGTGAAATTTTAGGTCTTCTCGGGGCAAACGGTGCAGGTAAAACCACGTTTATGAAAATGCTTCTCGGGCTTTACCCTATAGATGAGGGTGAACTCTATTTATTGGGTGAGAAAATAAACTCATATAAAGACAGGATTAAACTCAAAAGCAAAATCGGTTACGTGTCTCAAAGGTTTGCACTGTATGATGATTTGACTATTTATGAAAACATAAGGTATTTCGGCAAAATGCACGGGCTGACTTCCGAAGAGATTGAAAAAAAAGCCGAATTTTTTTCAAACCTCCTTGATTTTAAAGACTATCTAAATTTCTTTCCGACAGACGTACCGCTTGGAATAAATCAGAGGTTTTCTGTTGCGGTCGCTCTGCTTCATGATCCTGTTGTTCTCTTTTTGGATGAGCCTACAAGCGGGGTTGATACGATAGCGAGGGCGAGTTTTTGGAAGTTTATGAGGGAACTCAAGGAAAAATGGCAGATTTCAATATTAATCACCACGCATTATATGAGTGAGGCGGAATACTGTGACAGGGTTGTGGTACTTAAAAGAGGTAAAAAAATACTTGATGATACGATGTCAAACATTCATAAAAATTATCCCGGTATGAGTTTTGAAGATGTGTTTATCAAACTGGTAGGAAACAACAATGAGGATTAGTGTAATAAAAGCGTATCTAAAAAAAGAGTTTTTGGATTTAATACGTTCAAAGATGATTATTTTAGTCTATTTTATGCCGACACTCATAATTTTTCTTTTCGGTTATGGGCTGAAACTTGAAATCACACACGCAAGAACGGTAATTATCGACAGGGACAATACAAAATTAAGCACCGAAATAGTCAATAAATTTGAACATTCCAAATATTTTGATACGAAACTTATGTCTATTGACGATAACGATGCCCTGGATTTGATCAAGAAAAACAAAATAGATCTTTTCATCGTAATCCCAAGCGGATTTACACGAAGTCTTCTGCATCGAAATCCTGCCGAAATCGGTGTCTATATTGACGGCTCGTTTCCTTTGAGAGCCACAACGCTTGAGGGTTATGTGCAAGGAATGTTTGTAAATATACTTGCCAAAAACGGAATAAAAGAGCCGATAAGAGTCAACCAGAGAAATTTGTTTAATGAATCTTTACGGGATGAAAACGCTATTATTCCCGGTATCATCGGTTTGACTCTGCTGCTGGCACCTTCTATCCTTGCGGCACTTATGATTGTAAAAGAAAAAGAAATCGGAACGATTTTTAACTTTTATTCATCTCCTATCACAAAAGGGGAGTTTTTAATCTCAAAACTTGTACCTCCTTTTTTACTGCATTCTGTTAATATTTATATACTTTTTTTGTGGGCCGTTTATTATTTTGATGTACCTTTTAAAGGCAGTTTTTTACTGTATGTGATAGCCAGTGAAATATACGTAATGGTAAGTGTCGGAATAGGGCTTTTGGTTTCGGCGATTACCAAAACCCAGGTAAGTGCGCTTGTATTGAGTATTATCATCACCGTAATTCCAGGGTTTTTGTATTCGGGGATTATGATGCCTATAACGTCTATGGATAAGTTTAGTTTAATAGAAGCACATCTGTTTCCGATAATGTATTACAATCATATCGTTTATGATACGTTTTTGGTGGGGGAAGGGTTTAATTCTATGATCAATCTTTTATATCTCGGTATTTTGCTTGTTTATGCGTTTGCTTTGCTTTTTATAGGCAGTCTGTTTATAAAAAAGGCTTTTAAATGAGAGCGTTTAAAGCGATATTTTTAAAAGAAATTTTAACGTTTTTAAGAAACGTGGGATTGGTGTTTTTTATTTTGTATGCGTTTACGCTTGAAGTTTATACAGCCGGGAACGGTATCAAAATCAAGCCTCAGCATGTGAGTATAGGATACGTAAACTACAGCGGGAAAAAACTTCCGGATGAAATACTTAGTCATTTTCATTATCCCGAGTTTGAAAATCCGAAAGTGTTTTTAAGTGAAAAAGATCTTAAAAAAGCGATTTTTGATAAAAAAATAATGGTGGGGCTTATATTTGATTCCGATTTTACGAAAAACTATTATAAAAACAAAACTACCACGATAAATGTACTTGTTGATGCCACGGCTTCCGCCCAGGCGCAGGTTACTCTTATATATTTAAACCAGATACTTTTGCGGCTTAGTAACCAAAAAAGTCCGGTTGATTTCAGAATACATAAACTTTTCAATCAAAACTCAACCTCCACATGGTTTATGGGACTGACAGAGCTTATAAACGTCGTAACGATGTTGATACTTATACTTGTGTCGATTGTGTTTGTAAAGGAAAAAGAAAAAGGTACGTGGGATATTATGCTTTTAATGCCTGTTGACGGTAAAGTGATTATTTTTGCAAAGGTGCTTTCCCAGATAGTGGTGGTAATGGCCGGGATTGTAATAAGTGTCGGAATTGTAATATTCGGAGTGTTTGATACGCCTATAAACGGTAATTTGTGGCTTTTTTTTGTTCTTAGTTTTATTTTCTCTTTTGCACTCGGTGGAATTGCCCTTGTGATAGCCGCATACAGCAAAAGCGTTATGCAGGTTGCACAGATTAGTATGCTTGTAATGCTGCCGTTACTCTTTTTAAGCGGTGCTTGGACGCCTATAACCTCCATGGCTCCGTTTTTACAGAAAATGACTCTTTTATCACCTGTTAGGTATTATATCCAAGGAAGCGAAGCGATATTTTTTAAAGGAACAAACTTTATAGATCTTTTACCGTATTTTACGGCTGAAACCGTAATTGCAATAGTGCTTTTTTATATCGGGTTCAGGAAAATAGGAAGACTGTTTTAGAATTGAGAATGGAGAATGGAGAATTGAAAAAAAGGTCCCAGAAAAATCAAAAGATTTTTTGGTACATATATAGAGTTGAAAAGGGAAAGTGAAAATGAAAATTATAATACAATAACAAATATACTAATACACTAATAACCAATGTACGTTTTTAGCATTTTACTATTAAAGGATTAACATGAGAGATATACAAAAAGAGTTTTTGGATAACAGAAACATAAATAAAGACGTTTGGAGAATTTTCAGGGTTATAAGTGATTTTACGGATGCGTTTGACGAGCTTGAGGATATACCGCCTGCAGTTTCCATATTCGGTAGTGCAAGAGAGAAGCCGGGGCACTATTATTATGAAAAAGCAACGGAAATTTCAAGAGGATTAAGTGATAAAGGGTATGCGATTATTACAGGCGGGGGACCCGGTATTATGGAAGCGGCTAATAAAGGTGCGAAAGTAAGTATCGGTTTAAATATCGAACTGCCTCATGAGCAACATATAAACCCGTACGTAAAGACATCATTGAAATTTAAATACTTCTTTACCAGAAAAGTTACCTTTTTAAAATACAGTGTGGCGACGGTAATGATGCCGGGAGGTTTCGGTACGCTTGATGAACTGAGCGAAGTGCTTACACTTGTACAGACAAAGAGAATGAGCCAGATTCCTATCGTTTTTTTCGGAAGTGAATTTTATAAACCGCTTTTGGATTTTTATGAAAAAATGCTCGAAATGAAATATATCTCTCCTGAAGACAAAAAATTATATTTGGTTACGGACGACGTGCAGGAAGTTGTTGATTATATTTCTCAAAACGCTCCAATTACGGAAATTCTGAAAAACAAACAATAGATCTTTTTCCTTTTTTTAAGGAAAAAATACTTCAAAATATCTTACATTTGACATTAAAATCTTTTATAATTTCAGTCCACAAAAGCGTGGAAAAACCACGAGATCTTTAAAAAGGAAGGCTATGGAGAAAATCAGAATCAAACTTCAAGCATATGACCATAGAGTGCTTGATAAAGCTGTTAGCATTATTACAGATGCTATTAAAAGAACTGGAGCGGAAGTAAAGGGACCAATTCCTCTACCTACAAAAATCAGAAGATATACGGTATTAAGATCACCTCACATTAACAAAGATTCAAGAGAGCAATTTGAAATCAGAATTCACAGAAGAATTGTTGATGTTGTGAACGCATCGCCTGAAACTGTTGATCAACTTATGAAGCTTGAGTTGGCACCAGAGGTTGATGTAGAAGTTAGGGCATTAAGTTAAGGAGAATTGAATGGAATTTATAGTTGAAAAAATAGGAATGAGTAGGACGGTAGGAATCCCAAGTATTCCGGTAACTTTATTAAAAGTAGTTCCGGCTAAAGTTTGTGAAATAAAAGATGACAAAGCGTTAGTTGCATACGCTAACGGTAAAAAGCTGAACAAAGCTATCGAAGGTATGCAGAAAAAATACGGACTTGACAAAGAGTTTAACAGATTCGTTGAACTTAAAGTTGCAAACACTGAACCTGGAGACCTAAGTATTGAACCACTTAAAGAAGCTAAAAAAGTAAAACTTACTTTCAAAAGTAAAGGTAGAGGTTTCCAAGGTGTTGTAAAAAGACACGGATTCGCAGGTGGACCTGGTGGACACGGTTCAAGATTTCACAGAGCACCGGGATCAATCGGTAACTGTGAGTGGCCTGGTAGAGTTATGCCTGGTAGAAAAATGCCTGGGCAGTACGGTAACAAAAACGTAACAGTAAACGCAGAAGTATTAGAGTACGATGAAAACATGGGCGTACTTGTAATTAAAGGAAGTGTTCCTGGAGCTAACGGAAGTTTAGGAAGAGTAAGGATTGTGAAATGAGTATAGAAGTAATCAAACAATTACCGGAAGATTTTCAAAACATCAATCCGCACAACCTTTATTTGTATGTAAAAGCATACCTTGCTAACCAAAGAGCTGGTACTGCGCATACAAAAACAAGAGGTGAAGTAAGCGGTGGTGGAAAAAAACCTTTCAGACAAAAAGGTCTAGGTAGAGCTAGACAAGGTTCAATCAGAGCACCTCAATTCGTTGGCGGTGGAGTTGCGCACGGGCCAAGAAACGAAAGAGACTGGTCACAAAAATTAAACAAAAAACAAAAAAGAGTTGCGCTTAAATACGCACTTAATGAAAAAGCTGAAAACGGAAAACTTTTCGTTGTAGACAGCATTAAAATCGAAAGCGGTAAAACAAAAGACGCGACTAAATGGCTAAAAGAAATCAACCAAAGAGATTACCTAATCGTTGTTGACGAAATGGATGAAAAAACATTTTTAGCATTTAGAAACATTCCAAACGTGTACATTATTACACCTGAAGAATTAAACGCTTATTATGCAAGTGTATTCCACAGCATTATTTTTGATAAAGCGGCTTACGAAAAAGTTATAAAGGGCTAAGCGATGGCGGATATTACAGATATTAAATCAATTGTGTATACAGAAAAAGCACTAAACCTTCAAGAGCAAGGTGTGCTTGTAGTTCAAACTACACCAAAAGTGACTAAAAATCAACTTAAAGAGATTTTTAAAGAGTATTTCGGAGTAACTCCGCTTAAAGTTAATTCACTTAGACAAAAAGGAAAAGTGAAAAGATTTAGAGGAATCGAAGGTAAAAGACCGGATTATAAAAAATTCTATGTTAAATTACCTGAAGATGCAAAACTTGAAAGCCTAAGTGTATAAGGATAGAAGATGGCAGTAAAGAGTTATAAACCATATACACCGTCAAGAAGATTTATGACAACACTTGATAACAGTGACATAACTTCAAAACCGACGGTAAAAAAATTATTAATTAAACTTCCTCAAAAAGCAGGAAGAAACAACCTTGGTAGAATTACATCAAGACACAGAGAAGCTGGTGCTAAAAAACTTTACAGAATTATCGATTTCAAAAGAAATAAATTCGGAGTACCTGGTAAAGTTGCAACAGTTGAGTACGATCCGTACAGAAACTGTAGAATTTGTCTTATCAGCTATGTTGACGGAGACAAAAGATACATTATTCAACCTGAAGGTTTAAAAGTAGGTGATACTGTTATGGCGGCTGAAGCCGGACTTGACATTAAACCTGGTAACGCAATGAAACTTAAAAATATCCCTGTTGGTACTGTGGTACACAACGTTGAAATGAAACCTGGTAAAGGCGGACAAATTGCAAGAAGTGCCGGAAACAGCTGCCAAATCATGGGTAGAGAAGGTAAATACGTAATTCTTAGATTACCAAGCGGTGAGATGAGATATATTCTTGGTGAATGTATGGCAACTATCGGTACAGTTGGTAATGCAGAATACCAAAACATTACTATCGGTAAAGCCGGTAGAAGCAGACACCTTGGTATCAGACCTCAAACAAGAGGTATCGCAATGAACCCGGTTGACCATCCACACGGTGGTGGTGAAGGTAGAAGTAAAGGTAACCATCCTGTTACACCTTGGGGTATGCCGACTAAAGGTTACAAAACAAGAAAGAAAAAACAATCTGATAAATATATCATCTCAAGAAGAAAGAAATAAGGATAGCTCATGGCTAGAAGTTTAAAAAAAGGTCCTTTTGTAGATGACCATTTAATGAAAAAAGTACTTAAAGCAAAAGAAGAAAAAAACCCAAAACCAATTAAAACTTGGTCAAGAAGAAGTACTATTACACCTGATATGATCGGTCTTACAATTAACGTACACAACGGAAGAGATTTCGTTCCTGTATATGTGACTGAAAGACACGTTGGATTTAAACTTGGTGAATTTGCACCTACCAGAACTTTTAGAGGACATAAAGGTTCTGTTCAAAAGAAAATTGGTAAGTAAGGATAGGTGATGAGTAAAGCAGTATTAAAATTTATAAGACTATCCCCAACTAAAGCAAGATTAATTGCTAAAGAAATTCAAGGTATGAATGCTGAAGAAGCACTTGCTAAATTAGAATTTATGCCGAATAAAGCGGCAAGAGTAATCGCTAAAGTTGTTGCAAGTGCAGTTGCAAACGGCGGATATGATGCAAACGAAGTAGTAATTACTTCTTGCAGAATCGACAGAGGTCCGTATCTAAAAAGATTCAGACCAAGAGCTAGAGGTATGGCGAGCAGAATCCAAAAACCTACAGCACACATTTTTGTAGAAGTTGAAAAGGAAAGCTAATGGGTCAAAAAACGAATCCAATCGGACTAAGACTAGGGATAAACAAAAACTGGAGAAGTAGATGGTTCATTAATTATAACACTATGCCTGAAAACGTATTAGGTGATTATGAATTAAGAAAATTCTTAAAGAAAAAACTTTACTATGCAGGTATCAGTGATATTATTATTGAAAGAACGGCTAAAAAAATCAGAATTACAATTTTCGCAGCTAAACCTGGTATTATCATCGGTAAAGGTGGTAGTGAAATAGAAGCTCTTAAAGCTGAACTTCAAAAAAGAATTGGTAATAAAGAATTAATTCTTAACATTAAAGAAGAAAGAAAACCACAGCTTTCAGCACAACTTGCAGCTGAAAATGTTGCTACTCAAATCGAAAGAAGGGTAGCATTCAGAAGAGCGATGAAAAAAGTTATTCAATCTGCACTTAAATCTGGTGCAAAAGGTATCAAAGTTCAGGTTGCCGGAAGACTTAACGGTGCTGAAATGGCAAGAACTGAATGGTATCTTGAGGGAAGAGTTCCTCTTCATACATTAAGAGCAAAAATTGATTACGGTTTTGCAGAAGCTTTAACTACATACGGAATTATCGGTGTTAAAGTTTGGATATTCAAAGGTGAAGTTCTTCAAAGAAAAATGAATTCAGACGATACAGCAACGCCTGAAAGAAAAGCTCCAAGAAGAAGAAAAGGACGCAGAAATGTTAATGCCAAAAAGAACTAAATATAGAAAACAGCAAAAAGGTAGAAACAGAGGTAAAGCCTATAGAGGTAGTACTCTGGCATTCGGTACTTACGGTCTTAAAGCCGTGGAACTTGGAAGAATCAACTCAAGACAAATTGAAGCTGGAAGGGTTGCACTTTCAAGAACTATGAAAAGAACAGGTAAAATTTGGATTAGAGTATTCCCAGACAAACCTCTAACTGCTAAACCTGTTGGAGTGAGAATGGGTAAAGGTAAAGGTAGTGTTGAAGAGTGGGTTATGAATATTAAACCTGGAAGAATTATTTTCGAAATCACTGGTGTAAATAATGAAACTGCCGTTAGGGCATTAACTCTTGCAGCTGCTAAATTACCATTTAAAACAAAAATTGTAAGCATGGAGAGTGAAAATGAGCTATACTAAATTAAACGTAGCGGAACTTGTTGAAAAGTCTGAAAAAGAGCTTCAAGATCTTTTAAAAGAGAAAAAAATGGAGCTTTTTGAAACAAGAATGAAATTAAAAACTATGCAGCTACAAGATACATCTCTTGTTAGAAAAATTAGAAAAGACATCGCAAGAATTAAAACTGCGATGAGAGCAAAAAGGGGTAACTAATGCCTAAAAGAATAATTACTGGAAAAGTTATCAAAAAAACTGGTGATAAAACAATCAACGTTTTAGTTGAAAGAAAAGTTTTACACCCAAAATATCATAAAATTGTAAAAAAATTCAAAAAATACCTTGTTCACGATGAAAACAACGAAGCAAATGTTGGCGATGTTGTAAGCGCAATTGAACACAGACCAATTTCTAAAAGAAAATCTTTCGTTCTTAAAGATATTCTTGAGAGAGGAGAATAAGAATGATTCAACCATTTACAAGATTAAAAGTTGCTGACAACAGCGGTGCTAAAGAAATTATGTGTATTAAAGTTTTGGGAGGGTCAAAAAGAAGATACGCTTCAGTAGGTGACATTATTGTCGCTTCTGTTAAAAAAGCCCTTCCAAACGGTAAAATTAAAAAAGGTCAAGTTGTAAAAGCGGTAATCGTTAGAACTAAAAAAGAAGTTCAAAGAGAAAACGGTTCATTAATAAGATTTGATGATAACGCAGCAGTTATCATTGATGCTAAAAAAGAGCCAATCGGAACTCGTATTTTCGGACCAATCGCAAGAGAAGTAAGATACGAAGGTTTCCAAAAAATTACATCACTTGCTCCGGAGGTGCTATAATGGGTGCGAGAAAAAACTTACCTCCTAAGTTCAAAATCAAAAAAGGCGATACTGTAAAAGTTATCGCGGGAGATGATAGAGGAAAAACTGGTGAAGTTTTAAAAGTACTTGTTAAAGATGAAAAAGTACTTGTTAAAGGTGTGAACGTTGTTAAAAAGGCTGTTAAGCCTACTGAGCAAAATCCAAAAGGTGGATTTGAATATATTGAAAAACCAATTCACATCTCAAATGTAAAAAAAGTAGAAGGCTGAGAAGATGTTTGAAGTACAAAAAAAATATAAAGACGAAGTTAGGGCAAAACTCGCTGAAGAGTTTGATATTAAAAACCCAATGCTAATTCCTAACATTGAAAAAATCGTTGTTAGTGCAGGTGTGGGTGAAGGAAGTAAAGATAAAAAATTCCTTCAAAGCGTTGCTGACACATTAACAATTATTACTGGACAAAAAGCAGTTATTACACCTGCTAAAAAATCAGTAGCAGGATTTAAAGTTAGAGAAGGTATGCCTGTAGGTGTTAAAGTAACACTTAGAGGTGAAATGATGTGGAACTTCCTTCAAAAACTGATCTCAATCGCATTACCGAGAGTGAGAGACTTTAAAGGTGTAAAAAGAGACGGTTTTGACGGAAGAGGTAATTTTAACTTCGGTTTAACTGAGCAATTAGTATTTACTGAAGTGGATTATGACTCTATCATTAGAGTTCACGGTATGAATATTAATATTTCCACAACAACTGAAGACGATAAACAAGCTGAAAGAATGCTTGAACTTATCGGATTCCCATTCACAAAAGGAAAGTAATATGGCAAAAAAAAGTATGATAGCTAAAGCTAAAAGAAAACCAAAATTCAAAGTTAGAGCATATACAAGATGCTCAATCTGTGGTAGAGTTCACTCTGTTTACAGAGATTTTGGTATTTGTAGAATCTGCCTGAGAAAAATGGCAAACGAGGGATTACTCCCTGGTGTTAAAAAAGCAAGTTGGTAAAAGGATGCCAAGATGATGAATGATATTATTGCAGACGGATTAACAAGAATTAGAAATGCCGCTATGAGAGGTTTAGAAGTGACTCAACTTAATCACTCTAAACTAATGGAAGCGGTACTTAAAGTATTTGAAGATAAAGGTTATATTGAAAGTTTTAAAGTAGTTGAAGATGGAAATAAAAAATTCATCAACGTTACTTTAAAATATGATGAAAACGGAAATTCTGTTATTAATGAAGTAAAAAAAGTATCTAAACCTGGTAGAAGGGTTTATAAAGGATACGAAGATATTAAAAGATTTAAAAATGGATACGGTACTTTAGTTGTATCAACAAATAAAGGCGTTTTACCTAACGATGAAGCTTACAAATTAAAAGTAGGCGGCGAAGTAATCTGTAGTATTTGGTAAGGAGATAATTTATGAGTAGAATAGGTAAACAACCCGTAAAGTTAGCTTCTGGCCTTGAAGCTAAACTTGAAGGGAATAAATTAATTATTAAAAAAGGCCAAGACGAAAAAGTTATTGACACTAAAGGTGTTGTAAAAGTTAATATCAACGGTGATGAATTAACTTTTGAACCAGTAGAAGAAACTAAATTCGCAAAAGCAATGTGGGGAACTGTAAGAGCTTTAGCTAACAATGCAGTTATCGGACTTACTCAAGGATTTGAAAAGAAACTTGAAATCAACGGTGTTGGTTATAGAGCACAAGTAAAAGGTAATATATTAGAATTACAACTTGGATATTCACACCCTATAAACTTTGAAATTCCAAAAGGAATTACTATTACAGTTGAAAAAAATATTATTACTGTAAAAGGTAGCGATAAACAACAAGTTGGTCAAGTTGCTTCAGAAATCAGAAGCTTTAGAAAACCTGAGCCTTACAAAGGTAAAGGTGTTAAATATGTTGATGAACATATTATCAGAAAAGCTGGTAAAACAGCTAAAAAATAAGGGTGAGAGATGAGAAGAAGTAAAGCATTAGCTAAAAGAGACTTAAGAAGATTAAAAAGAAAAAGAAGAGTTAGAGGTAGAATCAGCGGAACTGCTGATATGCCGAGAGTAACTATTTATAAATCAAATAAATATATAGTTGTTCAAGCTATCGATGATGTTGCAGGTAACACATTGGCATTCTTAAATACAGCACATTTAGAAAATAAATTACCATCAAATATTAATGGTGCAAAAGAAGCGGCTAAAATTTTCGCTGAAAAATTAAAAGCTGCTAATATCGATTCTGTTAGATTTGACAGAAACGGTTATAAATATCACGGTGTAGTTGCAGCGTTTGCAGATACTCTTAGAGAAAATGGTATAAAACTTTAAAATAAAGGCAAGGCAAATGGCTAAAAAAGCTCAAGTAATTAGAGATTATAATAGAGAAGAATTTGAAGAAGTAGTTGTTAATATCGGAAGAATTACTAAAGTTGTTAAAGGTGGTAGAAGATTCAGATTTAACGCTTTAGTAGTTGTAGGAAACAAAAAAGGTATAGTTGGAATCGGAACTGGTAAAGCAAAAGAAGTTCCAGATGCAATTAAAAAAGCTATTGATGATGCATTTAAAAACTTGGTTGAAATTAACGGTATTCATGGTAATACAATTAATCATGACGTTCAAGCTAAATATAATGCATCTAAAATTTTACTTAAACCGGCAAGTGAGGGTACAGGGCTGATCGCCGGTGGTGCGGTAAGACCGGTACTTGAACTTGTTGGTATTAAAGATATTCTTTCTAAATCATTAGGTTCAAACGAACCACACAACTTAGTTAGAGCTACTGTAGAAGCTCTAAAAATGATTAAAAGCAAAAAGGCGTAATCATGGCGTTAAATAATTTAAAACCGGCATGCGGTTCTACTCATAAAACTAAAAGAGTAGGACGTGGAGCAGGTTCAGGATATGGAAAAACTTCTACAAGAGGACAAAAAGGTCAAAAATCAAGAACTGGTTACTCTAAAAAAAGAGGTTTTGAGGGTGGACAACAACCACTTCAAAGAAGATTACCAAAAGTTGGTTTTAAAAGTAGAGTTGTAAAACCTCAGGCTATTAACGTGGATAAATTCCCAGCAATAGTAGAACTTAGCGAAATTACAATGGAAGCATTAGCTAATATTGTAAAAATTAAAGCTAAAAAAGTTAAATTAATTGGAACTAAAGCTAAAGAGCTTAAAGATAAAATTAAAGATGCTAACATAACTACATCTGGAAAGTAAGGGTATGAATCCAATAGCAAAAAAAATCTTAATTACCCTTGGTTTCCTTCTCATCTACAGAGTACTTGCATATGTTCCGGTACCAGGGGTAAATATTGATGTAATTAAAGAATTTTTTTCCGGACATCAAAATGATGCATTAGGTTTACTTAATATGTTTAGTGGTAATGCTGTAAGTCGTATGAGTATTATTGCTCTTGGTGTAATGCCTTACATTACTGCGTCTATTATTATGGAATTACTGGCTGCAACATTCCCGAAACTCGGTGAAATGAAAAAAGACTCTCAAGGTTTTCAAAAATATATGCAAATTGTTAAATATTCTACTGTTGCAATTGCGTTTGTGCAGGCGATAGGAATTGCGATTGGTCTTACTTCCATGACAGGGAAAATGGGTGAATCCGCAGTTATGATAGATACTTCTACATTTGTTATATTAACCGCTTTTTCTATGATGGGTGGTACAATGCTTCTTGTGTGGATTGGTGAACAAATCACAGAAAGAGGTGTAGGTAACGGTATTAGTTTAATTATCTTTGCCGGAATTGTAAGTGCTATTCCATCTGCAATAGTAGGTACACTAAATCTTGTAGATGTTGGAGAACTTTCTGTTATAGGTTTGATTTTTATATTATTTATAGTTGTGGCTACAATTGGATTTATTATATATGTAGAACTTGCTGAAAGAAGAATACCTATTTCTTATCAGAAAAAAGTGCTAATGCAAAATAGATTCAAAAGAGTTATGAATTATATACCTATTAAAGTGAATTTAAGTGGTGTTATTCCACCAATCTTTGCAAGTGCGATATTAATGTTTCCGCTTACAGTTTTAAGTGGAGTTACAAATCCACTGTTAGTACAAATTAGAGATTTATTAAACCCTAACGGTTACTTATATCATGTATTATTGTTTATTTTTGTAATTTTCTTTGCGTATTTTTATGCTTCGATTGTATTTAATGCAAAAGAAATTGCTGAAAATCTTAAAAAACAAGGTGGGTTTATTCCTGGTATAAGACCTGGTGAACAAACTGCTAAATTTTTAAATGAAGTTGCGAGTAGACTTACGTTTTGGGGTGCGCTTTATCTTGGAGCCATTACAGTAATGCCTTGGTTACTTGTAAAACTTATAGGAATTAATTTCTATTTCGGTGGTACAGCCGTACTT